>NZ_JBFAOF010000272.1:0-8030 GCF_040675125.1 Spirillospora sp. NPDC049652
CCCGGCCGTGTGCCCGGCCCCGGCCGTGTGCCCGGCCCCGGCCGTGTGCCCGGCCTCAACCGCGTGCCCGGCTCCGACCGTGTGCCCGGTCGCGGCCACGTGGCCGGCCGCAGACTCGTGCCTGGCTTTGGCCGTGTGCCCGACCTTGTCTCTGTGGGCGGTCCGGATCTTGGACGCAGCCTCGGGCTGCTGCACGGCCCTCTCGTCGATCATGGCCAGATCTTAATGGTCAACGTCGTTCATGCCACTGTGCGCCTCCGGCCGGACCAGCGAGCATCAAGGAGTCGGCACAACCCGGCCCGGAAGCCCTCACCACGCGAAACGTCGACACCGTCCGTGTGGCGGCGGCGACCTAGCGGGCCGCGCTCACCTGTGGTGATCCAGTCCAGGTGGCGGACGTGCCGACGCTTCGAACCCGAAGGAATCAGTAAGGAGCCGAACATGACGCTTGGCGAGATGCGGGCCGACGACGCGGCGGTGCGGTTCTTCGCCGCCCGGGTGGCCTTCGAGACCGACCCGTCGGACGTGTTCCACCAGCTGGCGGACGCCACGGAGCCGATCGTCGTCGTGGACACGCGCGCCCAGGTGGCCTGGGACATGGGACACGCCGCGGGCGCCGTCCACCTTCCCCGGGCGGAGATCGCCGCCCGCCACGCCGAACTCCTCGATCGAGACGCGTCCGTGGTCGTCTACTGCTGGGGGCCCGGCTGCAACGGCGGTGTGAAGGCCGCACTGGAGCTGGCCGAGCTCGGGTACCGGGTCAAGGAGATGATCGGCGGGTTCGAGTACTGGGCCCGCGAGGGATACCCGGTCGAGACGGCCGCCGGTGTCAGCCGTCGTTCGCCCGACCCCCTGACCGCTCCCGTGGCCGGCGTCACCTGCGCCTGCTGACCCGAACGCTCCTCTCACCTCCGCGCCTGCCGCCCCGGACGCTCGTACCGCCTCCGCCTCCGCCCCCGCTGATCTGATCACTCCCACCACCGCCTCCGGGCCTGTCGACCGTCACTGATCGGGGCAAACGACGCGAAGGACGCGGCACACCGCAGTGCCCCGACGGCCGCCCCCTCCGCCGTCTCCCTTTCGGTTGGCCGCGACCTGCGCCCCGTGTCCGTCTCCCCCCGGATCGGACGCGGGGCGCAGGCGCGGCTGTGAACATGGACCGCACCCCGCGCCCTCCGGCGCCAACCCCCCTGACGCGAGGCCCGGGGCGGATCCACCTCTCCATCGTCGCCGCCACCCCAGCCCGCCACCAGCCGACCGCCGACCTGTGGATAACTCCACGCCCGTGTCGCGTATGCTCAGGACCGGGGCGCTCTCGCCCTCGCTGGAATCGCTTCCCACGGCCAGGCCCGACACCCGTCTGAGGGCCACCTCACACAGGCCGCGAGGACATGGGGATCAACCTTCGCGCACGCGGACGGACGGGGACGAAGCGGCCCGTGTGACGAATGTGTCCGGTCGGGATGGGCATAAGCACGGCCCCTCTCGACGTTAGGATGAACAAATCGCTCTTATGACGCTCGCCCGCAAGGCGTCCGCGTCTCAACTGGCTCGTCCTTGCAGCGCACGAATCACGGCCGCCTCCCCGGCCCCTGTGGTGCCTCCCGAGACGCGCCCCCTCTCGGAAGGTATTGCGTGACCGACGTTTCTGCTGCCCATGCCCCGTCCACCCCTGTGGAGGACACCGCGGACACCGCGCGGGCCGAGGCACAACCCGGCTTCGCCGAACTCGGCCTGCCGGAGCCGCTCGTCGCGGCGCTCGCCCGTCAGGGCATCGAGTCCCCGTTCCCGATCCAGGCCGCCGCCATCCCGGACGTCATGGCCGGACGGGACGTCCTCGGCCGTGGCAAGACCGGCTCGGGCAAGACCCTGGCCTTCGGCCTGCCGATGCTCGCCCGCCTGGACGGCCGCCGCGCCGAGCCGCGTCGTCCCCTGGGCCTCATCCTCGTGCCGACGCGCGAGCTCGCCCAGCAGGTCGTGACCAACCTGGAGCCGCTCGGCCGCTCCGTGGGCCTGCACTTCAAGACCGTCATCGGCCAGACGTCGATGTTCAAGCAGATCGACGCGCTGCGCCGCGGCGTGGAGATCCTCGTCGCGACCCCGGGCCGCCTCAAGGACCTGATGCGCCAGGGCGCCGCGGACCTGTCCGCGCTCGAGATGGTCGTCCTGGACGAGGCCGACCACATGGCCGACATGGGCTTCCTGCCCGACGTCACCGACATCCTCGACGAGGCCCGTCCCGGCGGCCAGCGCCTGCTGTTCTCCGCGACCCTGGACAAGGACGTCGACGTCCTCGTCAAGCGCTACCTGAACGACCCGGTGACCCACGCCATCGGACCGGTGGACGAGTCCGTCGACACGATGGACCACCACCTGCTGCTGGTCGCGCCCAAGGACAAGGCGGCCATCACCGCCGAGATCGCCAACCGCGAGGGCAGGACCATCCTGTTCGCGCGCACCAAGCACGGCGTCGACCGGCTCGCCAAGCAGCTCACCCAGGCGGGCGTCCGCGCGGCGGGCCTGCACGGCGGCAAGTCCCAGGGCCTGCGCACGCGGACGATCGCCGAGTTCCACGAGGGCACCTTCGACGTCCTCGTGGCCACGGACGTCGCCGCGCGCGGTATCCACGTGGACAACATCAGCCTGGTCATGCACGTGGACCCGCCGGCCGACCACAAGGACTACATGCACCGCGCCGGCCGCACCGCGCGTGCGGGCGAGAAGGGCACCGTCGTCACGCTCGTCCTGCCCCACCAGGTGCGTTCGACCTCCGCGATGACCCGCCGCGCGGGCATCGAGGCGCCCAAGCACCGCGTCTCGTCCGGTGACGAGGAGCTGACGCGCCTCACCGGCGCCCGCGAGCCGTCCGGCATCCCGATCGAGGAGCCGGTCATCTCCGAGCGTCCGCGCCGCGAGGCGGGCCGTGGGCGCGGCCGTGGCCGCTACAACGGCGGTCAGCGCCGCTTCCGTGAGGACGGTCCCCGTGGCGGCAGCCGCGAGGGTCGCTCCGAGGGCTCGTTCCGCCGGGACTCCGACGGCGAGCGCCGGGGCGGCCAGGAGGGCGGATACCGCCGCGACCGGGGCTTCGACGGCAACCGCCGCAACGAGTCCCGTGGCGACGGCTTCCGCCGCAACGACGACCGTCGTGAGGGCGGCCCCCGTGGCGACCGTCCCTACAACAACGACCGCGGGGACCGTCCGTACAACGGCGACCGCGGCGACCGTCCGTACAACGGCGACCGTCGTGAGGGCGGCTACCGCGGTGACCGCAGCTTCGACGGCGACCGCCGGGGCACCGGCGAGCGTCGCGAGGGCCACGGCTTCTCGGGCGAGCGCCGTGGCGGCGCTCCGCGCGGAGCCGGCGCCGGCGCGGGAGCGGGAGCGGGCGCAGGCCGTCGCACCGGCTCTTACGGCGGCCCTCGCCGCGAGAGCAGCGACCGCCGTCGCGCGCGCTTCAACTGAGCACTAGAACGCTCTGGACGGGCCGCTGACACTTCGGTGTCGGCGGCCCGTCCGCCTTTGTCCGACCTCCTCGGCCTGACCGAGCCCCGTGCGCTTCAACCCGTAAGAGCGGCATCCGGTTCAACCCGTACGAGCGGCATCCATTTCAGCCGACCGAAGCTCACCCGCTTCACCTGTCCGAGGCTCATCAGCTCGGCCGGCCGAGGGCCGTCCGCCTCGGCCGGCGGCGGTCAGCCCGCCTCTTCCTGGAGTTCGGGGTCCAGCGCGGAGGATGCGGGGGCGGTGGAGGACGCCCCGGCGTTGCGCAGCTTGTCCTGGAGGAGCTGGAGGCCCTCCATGCCGTCCAGGGACAGCGCGGCCAGCTCGTCCAGCGAGATGAGCGGCTGGTTGCGGAGCGGCGGCTGCCAGCCCGCCTCCGGGGTGTGGCTGCGGAGCACCTTGGCGGGGACGCCGCCGATGACGGAGTGGTCCGGGAACTCGCCGCGGACGACCGCGCCGCCCGCGACCGCGACGTTCCGGCCGAGCCTCGTGCCCGGGAGGATGATCGCACCGGTGCCGATCCAGCAGCCCGGGCCGATGACGACCGGGTTGTTCTCCGGCCACTGCCGGCCCACCGGCATGTCCAGGTCGGCGTAGGTGTGGTTCTGGTCGGTGATGTAGACGTTCGGGCCGGTGAAGACGTCGTCGCCGATCTCGATCGACTGGTGGCCGACGATGTGCGTGCCGCGGCCCAGCGAGCAGCTCCGGCCGATCTTCACGATGACGTCCGGGCCGAGGTCGAGGCCGGGCACGAAGCCGGCGGAGATCGTCACGTGCGTGCCGACCAGGGTGTGGTCGCCGATGGAGATCCACGGCTCGCCGTAGATCGCGCCGGTCGGGAAGCCGATGCACACGCCCTGGCCCAGGTGCGCGAAGCGGCGGCGGCCCGGCGTCTCCGGGGTGATCTCGCCGTGCCGCTGGATCCACTCCCAGCCACGCTGCACGGCGATGTGCAGACCCTGCCGGGCTCTGCGCTTGAGGAACCCGCTGAGCTGCTGCCCCGGCGGACGCGATGTCGGCGACATGGCGCCACCGTACCGGTTGGTATCACCCGCGAGGCCCGCTAACCCCGCACACGCGGCGGAGGCGGCCCATCAGGACGAACCCGGGGCTCAGACCCGCGTCCCGGCCATGAAGAAGGACCCGGCCGGCGAACCGGCGGGTCCTTCTTCTGGGGCGGGCGTTCGGCCCGGCGTCGGGCCAGGCGTGCGGCCGTCAGTTGTTGCTGTGCGACGAAACCTGATCCGCGGAGTCGGAGTCGGAGTCCGAGTCGGAACCGGCATGGTCGGAGGCCGACTCGTCGCTCATCATCTCCGCCTCCTGGGCGGCGTTGCGGCGGGTGAGGGCGACACCGGCGACACCGGCCGCCGTGACCCCCGCCACGAGCGCCACGGCCTTTCCGCGGCTCCGCCGGGCCGGACGGGGCGGCTCGACCCGGCCCGCCGTCTGGGCGAGCATCCGGCTCACCTTGGGGCTGAGGTCGGACTCGACGTACTTGGCGGCCTGACGCAGCACGGGGGCGCTCCAGCCCCGCAGGGCCAGCATCCGGGCCGCGGCCATCTCGCGGCCCTGCCGGGCCGCGGGACCCATCCGCTCCCGGGCCGTCGAGGCCCCGCCGCGAGCGGCCGTCAGGCCCTGCCGCATCGCGTCCTGCGTGCGGCCGAGCCGCGAGTCGACCGTCTGCCGCGACTTGCGGCGGCTGTTCATCTTTAGGGACACGCTAACCTCCCTGTTTGCGAGGTCCTGTCAGGCAGCCTTCCCCTGCAGCGGGAGGTAAACCCTGGGATAGTGATCATCACGTCACCCAGGGTGGACAGAGGGGCGGCCGAGGGCCGCGCCGAGACCGGCTCAGACGCAAGCATCTCGACGAGGAGGGGGCCCGCGTGGCTGAGGAAATCTTTGCGACACTGAACACCAGCAAGGGCAAGATCGTGGTCCAGCTGTTCCCGGACAAGGCGCCCGAGACGGTGCAGAACTTCGTCGGCCTGGCCGAGGGTTCCAAGCCGTGGCGGCACCCGGAGACCGGCGAGGACAAGACCGGCACGTCGCTCTACGCCGGGACGATCTTCCACCGGGTGATCAAGGACTTCATGATCCAGGGCGGCGACCCGCTCGGCCGCGGCACCGGCGGCCCCGGCTACGAGTTCAAGGACGAGTTCCACCCCGAGCTGAAGTTCGACCGGCCGTACCTGCTGGCCATGGCGAACGCGGGGGCCGGCACGAACGGCTCGCAGTTCTTCATCACCACCAACGTGGAGAACACCCGGCACCTGACCGGGCGGCACACGATCTTCGGCAAGGTGATCGAGGGCACCGGCGTGGTGGACGACATCGTCAACTCCGAGACCGGCCGGATGGACCGTCCCGTCGACGACGTCGTCATCGAGTCGGTGACGATCGAGCGGCGCCAGTCGTAAGAGTAGGTAGGGGATGACGGCCCGGCCCGCCCGGTCGGGCCGGGGCCGTCTCCCGGACCGACCGGTCGCCCCGCCCGTCCGGGGCGCGCCGGCCACCGCCGCACCCAGGCCCCACGGAGCCGCCACGATGAGCACCGACCGACAGCCCGCCCCCGAGACGCCGGTCACGACCTGCTACCGGCACCCCGGTCGTGAGGCCCACCTGCGCTGCGCCCGCTGCGACCGGTACATCTGCCCCGACTGCATGCGCGACGCGGCGGTCGGCCACCAGTGCCCGGAGTGCGTCGCCGAAGGGAACCGGGGAGTGCGGCGGCCGCGCGCGGCCATGCCGGGCAGGCGGTCCGACCAGCCCGTGGTGACGTACGCGCTGATCGCGGTGTGCGTGCTCGCCTACCTGGGCGAGATCGCGTCCAAGCGGGTCGTCCCCGACCTGATGATGCTCGGCGCGTGGACCCGTCCGGACGGCACGCTGGCCGCCGGCGTCCTGGACGGCGAGTGGTACCGGCTGGTCACCTCGATGTTCCTGCACCAGGAGCCGACCGGCGGGACCTTCGGGTTCACCCACATCCTGCTGAACATGTGGGCGCTGTACGTGCTGGGCCCGCCGCTGGAGACGGCGCTCGGCCGGGCGCGGTTCCTGTCGCTGTACCTGCTGGCCGGGCTCGGCGGCAACGTCCTGCTGCTGCTCGTCGCGCCCTACACCGGAGCGGTCGGCGCGTCCGGCGCGATCTTCGGGCTGTTCGGCGCGTTCTTCGTGGTCGCGCGGCGGAGCGGGGCGCCCACCGCGCCGATCCTGTTCCTGCTCGCGATCAACCTGATCTTCACCTTCTCGGTGAGCGGCATCTCCTGGGAGGGCCACGTCGGCGGCCTGGTGACCGGCCTGGCGGTCGCGTTCGTGTACGCCTACGCGCCGGCGGTCCGGCGGCGCTGGCTGCACATCGCCGCGCCCCTCGCCGTGCTGGCCGTGTTCGTGGCGCTCATCGTGGCCAAGGCCGTCACCTTCACCGCGGACGTCAGCAACGGCCTGGCCTGACCGCTTCCAGCCCCGCCCGACCCCACCGGCCTCGCCCATCTCACCGGCCTCGCCCGTCCTCACCGGCCTCGCCCGTCCTCACCGGCCTCGCCCGCCCCTGGCGGCCCGACCCGGCGCGCCCGTGGCCCCGGCCGCCCGTCCGGCTCGGCCGGCCCGACCGACGCGGCTCAGCCCGTCCCGTGCGCCCGGACGGCGTCCCTCGCGCGTCCGGGCGTGTCAACGCCTCCGCGGCGGGCAGGAAGACGCGGGCAGCACGTCTGGCCGCGTCTCCGGGGGAGCCGCGGCTGGACAGGCGTCGGGAGAACTGTCCCCAGCCTGTGGATAACTTTCGTGGATTCAGATCGTCCGGGAGTGGGTACGGCTCAGCGCCACTTGGTGGACAGGCCGACTCCCAGGATGATCGCCACGAACCCGATCAGCAGGTTCCAGCTGTGCAGGCCGGTCATCACCGGGATGTCGACGCCGGTGGCGGCGCTGACGTAGTAGACGGCGATCCAGGCGAGCCCGACCAGCCAGAGCGTCACCATCGTCGGCGCGAGCCAGCGCGGGCTTACCTCGGGGGCCTTGGACTTCTGCGGCGCCGTGTAGACGGCCTTCTTGCGCACTTTGGACTTGGCCACGGTGGGTTCTGTCTCCTCGGGCGGTCGGCCGGCGCACCGGTCCGCGCATGGGTGGATTGTCGGTTAGCGTAGTCGCTGGTGAGCAGCGTACGGCGTCGAGCGTGGGGAAGCATCATCCCAGCTCTCACGGTCCTTGCGGGAGCCCTGTTCGCGGCGAGCGCGAGCACGGCCCGCGGTACCGACCTGCGCGACACCGGGCGCACCCGGATCACCGAGCTGATCACCGCCGAGCAGCGCCGCACGCTGGGCGAACGCGCCCGCTACGACCGGCTGCGCCGGGAGGTGGACGGGTTGTCGCGGGCCGCCGGACGCGCCGACGCGCGGGTGAACCAGGCCCAGGCGGACGCCGACCGGCTCGCCGTCCGCGCCGGGATGACCCCGGTAGCCGGGGCGGGCGTCCGGGTCGCAGTCCGATCTGCGGGTCGAGGCGGCCGCGTTCGAGCAGGTGAAGCAGGGCGG
>NZ_JBFAOF010000273.1:0-8023 GCF_040675125.1 Spirillospora sp. NPDC049652
GTCGGCGGAGCACGGGCTGACCGCGCACGACCTGGCCGAGGTGCCGGTGAAGCGGGCCGCCATCGCCGCGGCCCAGCGCAGGATCGCGGTCTGCGACGGCTCCAAGTTCGGCCGCACCGGCCTCGGCTACGTCTGCCCCGTCACCGACCTGGACGCGGTCATCACCGACGCGTCCGCGCCGCGCGACGAACTGGAGAAGCTCGAAGCCGCGGGCATCACCATCATCCAGGTCTGAGCGGAGCCGGGTTCAGGACCGGGCGATCTGGGTGCCCTGCGCGGAGAGCAGCCGCCACCCGGTGGCGGTGTCGAAGGCGAAGACGTGGGTGTAGCGGCTGGCGCTGGTGAAGGAGGCGCCCTCGGCACCGGTGAAGTTCATGCTCGTCCGGCCGACGACGATGGCGACGTCGGCGACGCGGCGCACGACGGCCTCCGCGTGGTGGGACTCGATGGCCGGGAACCGCAGCCCCGCGTCGATCGCGCCAAGGAGGTCGGCCTTGGTGACGGCGGCGCCGTCGTTGACGGCGACGAGGATGAAGTCGTCGGCGAGCAGGTCGTCCAGGCGGGCTGTGTCCGCTGCGACCAGGGCGTCGAAGAAGCGCTGGTCGTGGGCGAGCAGCGTCGCGCGGTCGTCGGGGTTCGCGATGGTGGTCACGGTGGTCCGTTCTTCAGGGTGTGCGAGGAAATTGGTCCAGCCTAGGGCTAAGTGATCTTGTAGGCCGAGGCGGCTCGTCCCCTCGGGGACGCCTGGCTCAGCGCGGGGGGCTCAGCGCGGGGGGCTCAGCGCGGGGGGCTCAGCGCGGGGTTCGGGCCATCGCGGGCGCTGGGCGGTGATCCGGGGCGATAATGGGGCCGGTCCGCTCTCCCCTGCCACGCCGCGAAAGCAGTCCTGTGACAAGCCGTCCGGAAGAACCGGTCGTCATCGACGGTGGCGACAAAGCCTGCGTGAGGCTCCTGCTCGAACTCCGCTCCCATCTGGCCGGGCTCTCGCCGGGCACGCTCGTCCACCTGCTGGCCTCCGATCCGGCCGCGCCGATCGACCTGCCCGCGTGGTGCCACCTCACCGGCCACCACTACCTGGGTCCCATCCCGGAGCCGGCGGGCACCCCCGCCTACGCCCTCCGCGTCGCCGCCGACGCCCGCCCCACCAGGCCGGACGCCCCCTGGCGCCCGGCCGCCCAGCAGAACTGAACCGGCGGGAACCCGGGGGCGGGGTGGTGCGTCCGAGAACGCGTCACTTTCCTCTGTTCCGGGAGCACGTGTTGCCGTCCACTCGCAGGTTCGTCGCCCCCGTCGCCCTCGCCACGGCCCTCGTGGTCGCCGGGTGCGGCGGCTCGGCCCATTCCCACCGCCGCCACGGCACGGTCCGGCGTGCCGGTCAGATGGTCACGGTGCCGAGCGTGGTCGGGATGAACCACCAGAAGGCGCAGAACCTGATGCAGTCGCGCGGCCTGCGCAACCTCGCCGAGCGGGACGCCACCGGACGCGGCCGCAAGCTGCTCGTCGACCGCAGCTGGGTGGTCGTCCGCCAGTTCCCCACCGCCGGCGCCCGCGTCTCGTCCGGCACGACGGTCACCCTCTACAGCAAGAAGTACACCGACTGACACCGCTGATCAGCGTGTGCCCGGGCGAACGGCGACCGCCCTCGCGCGACGGCGGTCGGGTCAGGACGTGAAGATCTGCGGGCTGGTCTCCTTGATCTTCGCGTTCGCCCAGCGGACCTGGCGGAGCGTGTCCGGATGGCAGCGGCTGACGAGGGCGAGCAGGTCGGTGTCCTTGGTCGCCTGCGCGACCTGCCCGGCGGTCTCCCAGTCCAGGGATATGCCCGACGCGTCCACGTAGACTTTCCGCAGGTCGTGCAGCAACAGCAGGCCCGCCTCGCTCTGCCGACCGAGCAGGTCCCCGGTCTTCTCCCGCAGGCGCTGCCCGAGGGACGCGTCGGAGTCCGGCTCGGCGTCGAGCTTGAGGTCGTAGCGCGGCGCGGCGTCCGCCAGGGCCGTCACATGGTCCTGCGACCAGACTGCCAGGTCGCGGGCGAGGTGGTACACCTCGTGGTCGGCGGCGTTGCGTTCGGAGATCCGCAGCAGGTCGCGCGCCAGGGCATTCTCGCGGTGGTGCAGGTCGCGCAGCAGCATTCCGAGTTTCATGGCCGCTCCCCGAAGCGCTGGTCGGCGACGGCGGTCGCGCCGCCGGCGGTCGCGTTGAACCCCGGGTCGAGCGGAGCCGAGGCCGTCAGGGTCGGCGCGTTCGCGGGCCCGTCCCCGCGCCGGACGAGGGCGACCCGCGCAGCGGCCGTCTTGAAGATCGGCTGCTTGGACGCCGGGTCCCAGTCGGTGAGGGTGAGCTCGTTCGCCGCGCGCTGGTGCCGGCCCGCGTCCTCGGGCTCGTCCCAGTAGCCGTAGTGGAAGGGCAGGAACACCACGCCGTCGCGGATCGCGGTGATCCGCGCCTGGGCCCGGACCGTCCCGCGCGGCGTGGTCACCTCCACCAGGTCGCCCTCGGCGACGTCGAGCGCCTCGGCGTCCACGGCGGACAGCTCCGCCCACACCTCGGGCGCGGCCTGCTGGAGCTGCGGCGCGCGGCCGGTCTTGGTGCGGGTGTGGAAGTGGTAGAGCGTCCGGCCGGTGATGAGCCGCAGCGGGAAGTCGTCGCTGGTCTGCTCGTGCGGCGTCAGGTAGGCGGACGCCTTGATGACCGCCTTGCCGGCCGGGTTCAGCGCCCGGTACTCGACCGGCTCGACGGGGGCGCCGGTGACCAGGTCGCGGCCGTAGCTCTCGCAGTAGTCCGGGGAGGCGAAGAACGCGCCGTCGGCGTAGAGCCGCTCGGTGCCGTCCGGACGGCTCTCGTCGCACGGCCACTGGATGCCGCCGCGCTCGCGCAGCCTGGCATAGCTGAGGCCGGTGTAGTCGCAGGGCCGCCCCCGGCTGCACTCCTTCCACGCCTCGAACGCCGACTCCGGGTCGGTCCAGTGGACCAGCGGGCCGCCGTCCTTGTCCTTCAGGCCCATCCGGGACGCGAAGTCCAGGAAGATGTCGAGGTCGGACCGCGCCTCGCCGGGCGGCGCCACGGCGCGTTCGCACAGGTGGACGGTGCGGTCGGCGTTGGTGAACGTGCCGGTCTTCTCGCCCCAGGTCGCGGCGGGCAGCACCACGTCGGCGAGCGCGGCCGTCTCGGTCAGGAACAGGTCCTGGACGACGACGAACAAGCCCTCCTGGGCGAGGATCGACCGGATCCGCGCGAGCTCGGGCAGCGAGACCGCCGGGTTGGTGCCGCTGATCCACAGCATCCGGATCGAGCCCTGCTCGGCGTACCGGAAGATCTGCATGGCGTGCGTGGGCGGCGCGTAGTGCGGGATCCGCTCCGGCTCGATGTTCCAGACCTTCGCCAGTTCGGCGATGTGGGCGTCGTTGGACCAGTTGCGGAAGGCGGGCAGGTCGCCGTCCGCGCCGCACTCGCGGGTGTTCTGCGCGGTCGGCTGGCCGTTCATCTGCAGGACACCGCACCCCGGACGCCCCAGCATGCCCCGCACCAGGTGCAGGTTGTTCACCTGCACGGCCGCCGCAGTCGCCTGGTGCGACTGGTAGAAGCCCTGCAGCACCGTCGAGGTGAGCCGCTCGGCCGTGCCGAGCAGGCGCGCGGCCTCCCGGATCCGTTCGGCCGGGACGCCGCAGATCTCCGCCACCCGCTCGGGCGGGTACTCCTTGACCCGCTCCTCCAGCTCGTCGAAGCCGACGGTGTGCGCGTCGAGGTAGTCGCGGTCGATGTGCCCGGCCGCGATGATCTCGTGCAGCAGCCCGTTCATCAGGGCGACGTTGGTGCCCGGACGCGGCGCCAAGTGCAGGGTCGCGGCACGGGCCGACGGCGTCGGACGCGGGTCCACGCACAGGATCGCTGGAGGCTCCGGCCCGGCGAGCCGGTCCAGCACCCGCGACCACAGCACCGCCTGCGTCTCGGCCATGTTGTGGCCGAACAGCGCGATCACGTCGGCGTGGTCGATGTCGGTGTAGGAGCCCGGCTGCCCGTCGCTCGCGAACGTTTCCTTGAGCGCCGCCGCGGCGGTCGCCGTGCACATCCGGGTGTTGCCGTCCAGGTGGTTGGTCCCCACACCGCCGTGGGCGATCACCGCGAGGGTGTAGTACTCCTCCAGCATCAGCTGGCCGGTCGTGTAGAAGCCGACGGCGGAAGGGCCCTGCTCGTCCAGCAGGGTCTTGGCGCGGCCGGCGACGCGGTCCATCGCGGTGTCCCAGTCGGTCTCGACCAGCTCGCCGTCCACCCGGACGAGCGGGCGGGTCAGCCGGTCGGGGGACGCGCCCGCCTGCCAGCCGAACAGGTCCTTGGGGTCCAGCCTGCCCCGGTTCACCCGGTCGTCGGCCCGGCCCCGGACCCCGACGATCCGGCCGTCCCGGACCGCGATGTCCATCGCGTCGCCGTTGGAGTGCAGCATCGACGCCGCCCGCACCCACCGGTCGACCTCGTCCTCGGTGACGCCGTCCGCGAGGTGGGTGTCCACGCGCACCGGCCATGTCCCGCCCGGACCGTAGGGCGTCCGGGTCCCCCACGGCTCGGCGATGGCGTCCCTCGGGCCCGCGCCGTCCGTCCGGCCCATCCCCCTCATCCGTTCGGCGCCGACGCGCTGATCTGGCCGAGGACGGAATCGCCGTCCCGCCCGGCCGCCACGTCGCCCAGGGAGAGGACCCCGACCGGCTCGCCGTCCTTGACCACCGGGAGCCTGCGGACCTTGCTCTCGGTCATCAGCCGCAGCGCCTTGGCCACCTCGTCGTCGGGGGACACGCAGACCGGGTCGAAGCTGCAGACCTCGCGGACCGGGAGGGTCTCGGGGTGACCGGTGCGGCTCAGGCCGCGCACCACCAGGTCCCGGTCGGTCACCACGCCGACCGTCCCGTCGTTACCGGTGACGACCACGCTCCCGATCGCCTGGTCGCGCATGAGGCGCGCCACGGTGGACAGGTCGGTGTCCGCCGCGACCGTGGTCGCGGGTTCGGTCATCAGCTCGCCCACTGTCTGCGACATCGTTCCCCCTTCTCGGCGGCGTCCCGTGCGGACGCCTCGTCAGCGAGGCTCGTACCCTGGTCCGGGATTTCAACCGCCCTGGAACGCCCCGGCCGCCATTTCCCGGAAAACCGCCGGTCAAGGCATACGTCCTCACCTAGCGTCGACCTATCGCGACGGTACTGATACCGGCTGCTCCGCCGTCGCGGCGCGGCTTCCGGGACCCGGCCCTCCTACCGTGGAGCCATGGTGGAGACACCCCCAGGGGACAAGAGTCGCGACCAGGTGCTGGAGACCGCCGCCCGGCTGTTCTCCGACCTCGGGTACGACGTGGTCGACCTCAAGCTCATCGCGGACGCCGCGGGCCTGACGACCTCCGAACTCACCGAACTCGCCGGCGACAAGCCCACCCTCTACCTGGCCGTCTTCACCTGGCTCCACCAGATGCAGCAGGAGTCGCTCGCGGGGTCACTGGAGGCGTTCACCCCGGACGCCGCCGGGGTCCAGGGCATCAGCGACGCGTTCCTGGACTTCTGCCTGCGGCACCGCGCGTTCGTCGGGATGTGGATGCACCGCTGGGCCGGCGACGCCGCCGACCTCGACGTCGAGACGCCCTTCGCCAAACCCGTCCTGTCCACGATGTACCAGGTCATGGCGCCCGCGGTGCAGCCCGGCGTGGACCTGGAGCTGGCGATCTGGAACATCATCTGGAGCGTCCACGGGTTCGTCCAGTTCGGCTTCATCGGCCAGGACGGGCAGAGCCACGGCAGCGACGAGCCCCCCGCCATCGCCCGCTTCCGCGCCTACCTCCACGACATGATCGCCCGCTTCGTCCAGGTGCCCGGCTAGCCACCCGACGCGCACCAGCGTCCGGAACGGACTAGATTCGTCTGCCGTGCGGATCATCTCTCTGAACGCCTGGGGCGGCGCGATGTTCGACGACCTCGCCCCCTGGCTCGGTACCTGCGGCGCGGACGTCCTCTGTCTCCAGGAGGTGACCCACACGGCGGCGCTCGACGGCTGGACCCGCTTCGACGACGCCGACCGGTCACTCCCGCAGCGCGCCGACCTGCTGGACGACGTCCGGACGCGCCTCCCCGACCACCACGCCCTGTTCACCACCAGCGACTCGGGCCCGGTCAGCGACGGCGACGGCAACGTCCACCGCCAAGATTTTGGTGTCGCCACGTTCGTCGCCGAGACGTTCCCGCTCGTCGGCACGCGCACCGGCTTCGTCCACGGCGAGTACGCCGAATACCAGGACGAATGGCCGAACGGCGACCGTCCGCGAGCGGCCTTGGCCGTCCGCGTCCTGGACCGCGAGAACGGCCGCTTCGTCACGGTCGTCCAGCTGCACGGCCTGCGCGACCCGGAGGGCAAGGGCGACACCCCGGCCCGCCGAGCGCAAGCGAAGCGCCTCGCCGACCTGGTCACCGACGCCCGCGAGGCCGGCGACCTGACCGTGGTCTGCGGCGACCTGAACCTCCTGCCCGACAGCGAGACCTTCGAGATCCTGAACGGCATCGGCCTGACCGACCTGGTCGGCACGTCCGACACCAGAACGTCCCGCTACAAGAAGCCCCTAAGAAGCGCCAGCTACCTCCTGGTCTCCGACCCAGAAGCCGTCCGAAACTTCGAAGTCCTCACGACACCCGAGGTCTCCGACCACCGAGCCCTCCAACTCGACCTCTGACGCAGACGACAGCCGGACCCACGAAAGCAGGGTCGCCGACACTCCCGAGCGTGACGGCGAGCCTGCTTGCAGGAAAATCGATCACGGACCACGGACCTCTCCCCAACGTCGCGCACGACCACAGAGCCCCTGTCCACTTTCAGCCCATCGCCGGGAGAACCAGCCGTCAGAGCGGCGAAGGGCAAAAGCGCGCCCCCTTCGGAACCTCCAGCACCCACGAATATCCAAGGAGGTTCCGAAGAAGCTTTAGGACGTTTCGCACTCAAATGGCCGATTCCCGTTCTTGATCGCTTGGCGACTCAGAGTAGTATGGCCAGTTCATTTACCGTGGCGCCCGCCCTTCGGGGCGGGCGAGGATCGCAACGGCGACACCGCCACGCTTGAGCGGGTCCAGGCGGCGCTGGTGGCGCCCGCCCTTCGGGGCGGGCGAGGATCGCAACCGCCGGGTCGAGAAGCTGGAACGGAAGATGGCGCGGGTGGCGCCCGCCCTTCGGGGCGGGCGAGGATCGCAACTCCCAGCTAGTCACGTACTTGGCGTAGGTGGCCGGGGTGGCGCCCGCCCTTCGGGGCGGGCGAGGATCGCAACATCGCCGCCCTCATCACAGGCCTGATGCCCGTCCTGGTGGCGCCCGCCCTTCGGGGCGGGCGAGGATCGCAACCTCTCCAGGATGCGTTCGGCGCCGTCGAGGGGGTGGCTGGTGGCGCCCGCCCTTCGGGGCGGGCGAGGATCGCAACATCCGCCGTAGCGAACCGATCCCAACGGGTCTCCCGGTGGCGCCCGCCCTTCGGGGCAGGCGAGGATCGCAACCAAGCTGTCCACGAAGGTCTGCTCGCCCAACAGGCGGTCGTGGCGCCCGCCCTTCGGGGCGGGCGAGGATCGCAACATCACCGTCAGCGCCCAACCCGGCCGCTCCAACCAGGTGTGGCGCCCGCCCTTCGGGGCGGGTGAGGATCGCAACGTCCAGGACGCGAGCGCCTTGCTTTCGCCCCACGAGTGGCGCCCGCCCTTCGGGGCCGGGCGAGGATCGCAACGCCTGACACGAGCCACGTATCGCCTCGCTGTGGGTGAGGGTGGCGCCCGCCCTTCGGGGCGGGCGAGGATCGCAACTCGATCGCCCGCACGCCGAAGCACATGCCCGCGCCGTGGTGTGGTGCCCGCCCTTCGGGGCGGGCGAGGATCGCAACCAGGCGCAGGTACACCACGTCGCCCATCTCATCGGTGGCGCCCGCCATTCGGGGCGGGCGAGGATCGCAACGGCGAGGCGGTGCCGGATCAGCGCGGCGGCCGAGCGGAGTGGCGCCCGCCCTTCGGGGCGGGCGAGG
>NZ_JBFAOF010000274.1:0-7968 GCF_040675125.1 Spirillospora sp. NPDC049652
CGCACCTCTACAAGCGCCGCAACGTGGTCGAACGCTGCATGGGACGTCTCAAGCAATGGCGAGGCATCGCCACCCGCTTCGACAAACTCGCCCGCCACTACCGGGCAGCGATCGTCCTGGTGACCGCCCTGCTCTGGATCAACACATGATCCACCGGACACGACCTAGAACCGGCCGCTTAGTGCGCAGATTTTCGCCGTTCACACGACGACAGCTCAACAGCCAGCACCCCACCCAAGATCAGCGATCTTGAGCCAAGCCAGGTCCATTACGGCAGGACTATGCGGGCGGACAGGCGAACCCGTTGCTCAAGGGTTGGTTTGCCTCAGGAGCGTCCGCGCGTGTTCCAGCCTGGTGCGGTGGTCGTCGATCCAGTCGTCGTGAAAGCGCACCAGCAGGGTCACCGAAGTGAGTGACGCGACGGCGTCCTTGACGGTGACCTCGGCGGCTGGGCGCGGGCCGGTCGGGTCACTGAACTCGACCGGGACGATCGTCATCTGAGGACCGCGCCCCTCCTCCATCCACGCGGCTGAACGTCCAGCGGACAAGGCGTCCAGGACCGTCGCCCATTCGTCCAGGTCCTCTTCGAAGAGGTGGACGTCGTCCAGGTGGCCATGAGCGAACTCGCTGGTCGCGGTGATGCGGGCTTCGAGGCTCTGGAAGGCGCTGAGTGCGACGATCTCCACGATGACGCTGTTCTCGCCGTCATCGAACTTGACCAGTTCCACAGGTGCCTTCCGGCCTGGCGCTCAGGGGCGCGACGGCGTCGAGCGAGCACGAACTTGGCATGGCTCTCCGACAGTTTCGCCGAGCGCCGGAGCCGCATGACGGGGACGCGTTCACCGAGAGCGGGCGCATGTGCTCGGAGCCTGGTGGTCAACGTCGCTTCAGGGCCTCGATCACGGGGCCGACGGCATCGTTGAGCGCGGACACCAGAATCTTGATGTAGGCGGCGGCGACGGCGGCCAGTTCCTCGGAATCGGCGGAGGCCGGCACGTCGGGCAGGTCCACATGCAGGGGGAAGTACAGAGCCGCCGTGGTGAACGCGTACCCGCCTTGTCTCACCGCCGTGAGCTGGTCTTCGGGCAGAGACTGGACGTAGTGGTCACCGCGCCGCAGGAACGGTACGTCCTGCCAACCCGCCAGGCCCGCCACCTCCGGTGGAAGTGACACGCTCACGCCCACCTGGGCGATCGGGAGCACCTCCTCGCCTTTGATGTTCCGGGAAAGGCGGGCCCAAGGGATGAGGTCGTGAAACTCCACGTACATGGGCGCGACGTACTGACCGGCTGATCTGGGCGGCAGCGTGGCGGCCCGCCAGGAGAGCTCAGCGAAATGGGCGCGAGCGACCTGCTGATCCCGCGCGCTGTCGGAGTACACCGCCCATGGAGTGCCATCGGCGTGCGCGCACTGACGGACGCGGTCCGCGAAATGGCTGACGATGTCGTCGGCGCGGTCGGGGTCGTGCTCGGGCCGGATGACGAACGGAGCGGACACGCGGCGCCCTCCTCATGGCGAGTCCGGCGGGCGGCTGCGGAAGATCATGGCACTCCGACCGCCCGGTGCGCGAGCTCGCGAACCGAGGTCAGAGGCCGAAGTGGGTGTACTGGACGGCCTGGACCGCCCGGGTGGGGCCGGTGATCTCGACTTCCGCCGCGTCCTTGCGGCCGAACAGGTAGAGCAGGAGTTCGCCGGGGGTCCCGGTGATGCGGGCGGTGGGTATGCCGCGCCTCGCCCGGATGGTCTTGCCCGTCCCCGCCCACTGCAACTCCAGCCCGACGCCGCGCAGACGTCGCGCGAGAATCCACGGCGCGAACCCGAGGTTGTCCCACAGTGCCTCGTCCATCGCGTGGCCGTGCGTGCGCGGGCCACCGCCGTTCGCCCGCCGGACGTCCTCATGGTGGACGAAGAACTCGTTGAGGTTCGGGCCCCGGCGCAACCAGCCGAGCCGGAACACGCCCGGCGGCGGGCCCGAACGGAGCGTCGCGACGAGCTTCGCGAAGTCGTCCTGCGCGATCGCCAGCCTGCGGCGTTCGGCGAACCGGGCCCACGGACCGGGCAGCACCGCGCCGGGCGCCGCGAGGGAGTCGCGCTCCCGCAGGAGCAGGTGCGCGGTCAGGTCCCGGGTCGTCCACGGATCGAGGAGCGTCGGGGCCTCGGGCCCGAGCTCTTCCAGCAGGTCGCAGAGGTGCGCCCGCTCGGCGGCATCGAAGTACGCCTCGGCCATGCTTCCGGAGTCTAGACATCGGCCTCGCCGCTGAACATGACCCGCCATGGCCACGGCTTCATCGTCCTTGGTGACGCACTGGCGGCTCAGGGGGAGTGGCGCGATTCGGCCGCCGGAACCCCATGCGCGTCCCGGCGGGCGTGGCCGTCGTCGCGCGGGGACACCGCTGACGACAGCCTTGCGGGCCGTACCCCCTGGTCACGGCCTCACTGCGCCGGGGTGTCGCGCGGCGGCGTCCAGGTGAAGACCGAGTCGCCCTGCCGCAGCAGCGCGGTCGGGCCGAGCAGGCCCATCGCGCGGATCGCCGCGTCCCGCGCCGCGACGGCGACCGGGTTGCTCAGCTTCGTCAGCCGGGCGATCCGCGCCGACCGCTCCACGATCGCGGACGTCCTGGCCAGCCGCGCTGCGGTGTACGCGGGCAACCCGCCGCCGCTGGTCATCTCGTGCGCGAGGACGACGGCGTCCTCGATGGCCTGGCACGCGCCCTGCCCGAGGTTCGGCGTCATCGCGTGCGCCGCGTCGCCGAGCAGCGCGACCCGGCCCCGGTGCATCACGGGCAGGGGCTCGACCAGGTGGAAGACGTCGTTCCGCAGGATCGGCCCGGCCCTCCCGACCAGTTCGGGGATCGGCGCGTGCCAGGCCCCGAACAGCCTCGTGAGCTCGGCCTTCTCCCCGTCCGGCGCGGACGCGCCCGCCGGGGCCACGGCCGTCATGTAGCAGTACACGCGGTTCCCGGCGAGAGGCATGACCCCGCAGACCAGCCCGCGTCCCCACGTCTCGGACGGCATCGGGGGCTCGTCGGCCTCCACCACGAACCGCCACGCCGTTACGCCCGCGTACTGCGGCCCAGGATGGTCCGGGAACACGGTCGCGCGGATCGCCGAGTGGATGCCGTCCGCCGCCACGACCAGATCGGCCCGCAGCTCCCGGCCGTCGTCGGTCCGGACGATCCCGAGGTCCGGATCGACGCTGGTCACGGACGTGCCGAGCAGGGTCTCGGCCCGGTCCAGCCGTCCGGCGAGGAGGTCCACGAGCGCGGACCGCATCAGCAGGACGGTCGGGTCGCCGTATCTGGCGACGGCGGCCTCCGCACTCGTCCGGCTGAGCCAGGCTCCGCTCGCCCGCCGTATCCCGGCGTCCCCCTGGAACGCCGCCAGGTCCCGCACCGGGTCGCCGAGCCCGAGCGTGTCCAGGGCGCGCAGCGCGTTCGGCCCGAGCGCCAGGCCCGACCCGACCGGATCCAGCGCGGGCGCACGCTCGATCAGCGTGACCTCCCAGCCCCTGTCCGCGAGCGCCACCGCCGAGGTCAGCCCGCCGATGCCGCCGCCCACCACGATCGCCGTCCGTGTCGCCATGCCCGTCTCCCGCTCACTACGCCTGTAGTTCGTCTCGCTGGCACTGTAACGCGCGCTTCACTACAGCGGTAGTTTGGGTGGGTGACATCACGAGCCGAGGTGGTCGCCGACGCCGCCATCACCCTGCTGGTCGACCGGGGCATGCGCGGCCTCACCCATCGCGCCGTGGACGAGGCGGCCGGACTCGCGCCGGGCTCGACGTCCAACATCGCCCGGACCCGCCTGGCGCTCCTGGAACTCACCCTCACCCGGCTCACCGAGCTGGACGACGCGGCACTGCTGGCCGACCTTCCCGTCCCCCCGAGCCTCACCCGCGCCGAACTCGCCGAGGTCGTCGCCCAGGCGCTGAACGTCCAGCTCACCACCGCCCGCCGCCGCGCGCTCGCCCGCTACGAACTCGCCCTCGAAGCCAACCGCCGCCCCGAGCTGCGCGAGATCTACGACCGCGCAGGCCAGCGCTTCCGCGAACCACTCGTCGCGCTGGTCGCCGCTGCGGGTTCGCCCGATCCCGCCGACCACGCCCAGCGCCTGGTCGCCTTCCACGAGGGCGTCCTCTTCGACGCCCTGGCGGGTGCGGGCAAGGTGCCATCCCTGGCGGACCTCCGCCGCGCCACAGCCGACTTCCTCAAGGGCATCCTGCCCTGACCGCCGCCCCGGCAAAGCGGCCGCCACCAGCCCCGTTCGGCCGGCTGGACGTGACGCCGCCAAGCCCCCAGGCGTCCTCCGACAGCCGCGACCAGGCCGAAACCAGTCCGGTCCGTCCGGTCGGAAGTGGTGCGGACGGACCGAGCAGGCGTTCCTCCGACGGCTGCGGCCCGGCCGCGACCAGTCCCGCTCGTAAAGGCACCTGATGTCGACGGGGCGCGGTGGGACGGGAGGGGCGGGCGCTCAGATGAGGTCGAGGATGGCCTTTCCCCGGACGCGGCGGGACAGCAGGGCGTCAATCGCCTCGTCCGCCCGCCCCCACGACGTGCGCAGTCCGATCTGCGGGTCGAGGCGGCCGCGTTCGAGCAGGTGAAGCAGGGCGGACGTGTCGGGGCCGAAGGGCGCCGAGACCGTGAAGGGTTCCAGGCGTCCGTGGCCGCCGCGCATGCGTGCCTCTTCGAGGTCGAGCACGGTGGGTTCGCGGGACGCCCAGCCGATCGACAGCGCGACGCCGCCGGGCTCCAGCAGGCCGAACGCGTCGCTCAGCAGCCGTCCGCCGACATTGTCGAGCACGCCGAACACCGGGGCTTGCGGCAGTGCCGACCCGGTGAGCACTTCGTCCGCGCCCAGCTCGTCCAGGCCCTCGGCCCGTTCGGGCGCGCCCACCGACGCGATGACGTGCGCCCCGGCCCGCGCGGCGAGCTGCACGGCGAACCGGCCCACTCCGCCGGACGCGCCCGTCACCAGGACGCGGCGGCCGAGCACGGAACCCAGTCGGCGCACCGCCTGAAGTGCGGTGACGCCGGCCGCGGGGAGTGCCGCGGCTTGGCCCAGCTCCACGGAGTCGGGGACGACGGCGACGTTCGCGGTGGGCACGGCGCGGAGGCGTGCCCAGCCGCCCGTCCCACCGAACGACACGACGCGCGCTCCCTCGGCGGGGCCTGATCCGTCGGCGGCGGCGCGTGTCACCACTCCGGCCGCGTCCTTGCCGAAGACCTGGCCGGGACGCAGTTGCCGTGCCGCGAAGGCGAGCTCCCCGAAGTTCAACGAGGCCGCCTCCACGCTGATCAACACCTCGGACGGCTCGGGGCTCGGTTCCTCGACCTCGGCGAAGCGGACGCCGTAGGGGGCCTCGGGGTCGTAGACAAGCGCGCGCATGCGGCACTCCTCGGGGGGAAATCTAACTACCCAGTAAGTTCAGTGGGGAACGCTAGCAGACTGAACTCACCGGTTAGGGTGGTCCGCATGTCACCCCGTCCGTCCGCCCGCGAGCGGCTGCTGGACGCGGCGCGCGAGCTGTTCTACGCCGAGGGCTACGGCGTTTCGATCGACGCCGTCACCGAGCGCGCCGGCGTCGCCAAGCCGACCGTGTACGCGCACTTCAAGTCCAAGGACGCGCTGATCGGCACCATGCTCACCGCCGCCTGCGACGACTGGTTCACCGACCTGGACGCCGAGCTGGAGCGCCGCGCCGGAGATCCGGCCAGGCGGCTCCTCGCCCCCTTCGACCTCCTCGCCGCGAACCTGCCGGACCCGGCCTACCACGGCTGCATCCTGGTCAACAGCGCCGCGTCCTTCCTGGACGCCGAGCACCCCGCCCACGAGGCCCTCGCCACCCACGACCGGCGCATGCTCGACCTCTTCGAGCGCCTCGCCGCCGAGGCGGACGCGTCGAACCCCGCCGGTCTCGCCCGCCAGCTCCTCGTCCTCTACAGCGGCGTCAAGGCTCGCGGCCTGGTCGACAACAGCGGCGAGGCCGCCCGCGATGCCCGAACCGCCGCCATCCTCCTGCTCGCCGCAGCCCGCCTCCACGACACCACCCTCGCCCCCGGCTCACTCGCCTGACCTGGGACGAGACCGCTCAGAACGCTCGGACCGTCCTCGCTATGCCGCCCATGGCGTGTTCGCCTTCGCGACGCCGCCTTCGCGTTCGGCTTGGTGGCTGGTGGCGTGAAGAGGTTGCTGGGACGCCGCCGCTTCATCGCGCGTGAGGGGCTTGGATCGGCGTCGTCGTGCTCGCTCGTGGGTCGCTAGGCTGACCTGGTTGTTCTTGAAGGAAGGTTCCGGTTGATCCCGTCTCGTCCGCACTCGCTGTTCTCGTTCGGCACGCTCCTGGACGAGCCGGTGCAGCGCAAGCTCTTCGGTGGGTCCGTCCCGAGCGAACCGGCCGCGCTCGCCGGGTACGCGACCCGGTCGCTGCGGATCACCGACCCGGACGTGATCGCGACCAGCGGCCTTGAGGTGCACCTGACGCTGACGCGCGAGATCGGCGCGGAGGTCGAAGGGGCCGTCCTGCGCCTCACGGACGAGGATCTCGCCGCCGCCGACGCCTACGAGGTCGACGACTACGTCCGGCGGCGCGTCCGCCTCACGTCCGGCGAGACCGCCTGGGCCTACCTGGACGCCAAGCCCCTCCGCCCCGCGTCCCGCATCGTGATCGCCGGAGACAGCATCGCCTACGGACGCTGCGACCCCGCCGGGGGATGGGCCGCGCGCCTGGCGTCCGAGCACATCGCCGCGAACGAGACCGCCCACCGCGTCTTCAACGTCGCCGTCCCCGGCAGCACCCTGGACGACGTCCGCGACCAGCTTCCCGGGCTCCTGCACGCCCGCCTTCCCGACACCCTCGTCGTCGGCGCGGGCATCAACGACTCCGCCCGGCCCGAGAGCGGGGACGGATGGCTCGCCGATGCCGCCGACAACCTCGCCGCCCTCGCCCGCACGGCCCTGAAACACAACGCGCGCCTCGTCATCCTCGGCCCGACCTGGGTGGACGAACCCAACGCCCCGTCTATGGAGAGCTGCGTTTCACCCTTGCCCGCGCCGAAGCCCTACGTGAGTTCACCCGGGCCTGGTGCGCCGAAAACCACATCGACCACGTCGACATGTGGGAGCCCCTCCGCGACCGCCCGGACCTCCTCGCCGATGGTCTGCACCCCACCCCGGCAGGCCACCGCGCCCTTCACGAGCACCTGACCGCCCTGACCCGCTGAACCGGTCCGCAGACATCCAGGCGCCCGACCATCCCGGCCTGCTGAGCCGTCGTCCGCAGGCTCAGCGCCTGGCACTGCCGGGCGGCTGGGCTGTCGTCCTCGGATAACCGGGACCGCGCTGCCCCGTTGCGGAGTCGGCCACGGCCTCCCCGCTCTGGGCGGGTGGGTCATCGGCCGCTGACCCACTGAGCAGGTTGAGGAGGGCTTGAGTGGCGGGGGTGGAGTAGCGGGTCAGGGCGTGGATGTCGCGGCTGAGGGGCAGGTCGGCGAGCGGTCTGAGGAGGACGTCCGGGGGCGCGCCGGCGGTGCCGCTCTCCGGGACGAGCGCGACGCCCAGCCCGTGCCGGACCATCTGGAGGATGAGCGCGTAGTCGTCGGCCGAGTGACCGGTGTCCGGTGAGAAGCCCGCGTGCGCGGCGGCCCGTTCGATGAGCTCGTGGTCGGCGGTGCCGCGTGAACCCACGATCCACGATTCCGACGAGAGTTTTCGCAGGTCAACGACAGTATCCTGCGCGGCCGAGTGATCGGCGGGCAGCGCGACCAGGACGGGTTCGCGGCGCAGCGGCCGGACGTCCAGGCCCTTCGGCGCGGGCTCGGGAAGCAGGCTGTAGGTGTAGGTGATCGCCAGGTCGCAGCGGTCTTCGCGGAGGGCGGCGATCGCGTCGGCGGGTTCGAGTTCGCGGATGACGACGCGCAGTTCGGGGAACCGCGCCCTCGCCGCGCGGACGGCGGGCAGCAGGTGGCGGAC
>NZ_JBFAOF010000275.1:0-7951 GCF_040675125.1 Spirillospora sp. NPDC049652
GTCCGCCGTCGCGCCGGGCGGCCGTCGCGAGCGGCACGACCGTCCACGGCAGCATCGCGAGCGGCAGGTACTCCCAGGAGTTCTGGCCGAGCGCGGACAGGGCGTGCGGGCTGAGCGCGTACGCCGTGCCCGCCGCGAGCCGCGCCGCCGGGCCGCCGATCTCCAGCCGCGCCGCGAGCGCCCGCACGCCGAGCAGCGCCGCGCACATCAGCAGCGCGAACCAGAGCCGCTGGACGATCCAGGGCGGCATCCCGGCGGCGTGCCCGAGCCAGTAGAACGGGCCCATCGGGACGAAGTACCCGGCCGCCTGGTTCTGGAGCTGGCCGAACTGCTCGGGGTCCCACAGGTGCAGCGCCCGGCCGAGGAACGCGCCGGGGTCCAGCACCATGTCGATCTTGGTGTCGGCGAGCAGCAGGCCGGGCCTGGTGCAGACGGCGAGCGCGGTCAGCGCCAGGCAGCACACCAGCACCCGCAGCCGGTCCCGCAGCCGCGGATCGACCGCCGCCTCGGCGGGCGCGCCGGCGCGCGCGGGGGCGTCGCTCGACACGGCGTCGTCGGGGACGGCGGGCACGCCGTCGGGCATGGTCGCGGACGAGTCGCCGAACACCCTGACGCCCTCCCCCGGACCCGCTCTCTCCCGACCCTCGCCTCCCGCCGGGTCAGCGTTCGGCGGCGGGGCCAAGGCCGTCCTCGACTCCGCCCCCGGCCCCGGCCCCGGCATCGGTGCCGACACCGTGCTCGACGCGGCCGAGCAGGCGTTCGAGCGGCGTCGCGGGACGCACCGGCTCGGCCTCGCCCGCCGCGACCAGCTCGTCCCGGACCGGGCCCTCCGCGACCAGGAGGTGACCGTCACCGTACCGGCGGACGACCTGTGAGTCCGCACCGGCCGCCGCCCCGGCCCGCCCGCCGACGCCGACGCCGCCGGTGCCGGTGCCGGTGCCACTCGTCCCGCGCCGGACGGACGCGGCGACCAGCGCCGCCATCCGGTCCGCGGTGTGCTCCCAGTCGAACTCGGCCGCCCACGCCCGGCAGGCGGCGGCCACGGCGTCCCGGCGGCCGGGGTCGGCCAGCTCCTTCAGCGCCCGGTCCACGGTGTGGACGAGCTCGGCCGCGTCGCCGGTCTCGGCGGCGAGCCAGCCGGTCGTGCCGTCCCGGACCGCGTCGCGCAGGCCGTCCACGTCGCAGGCGACCGTCGGGACGCCGAGGGCGGCGGCCTCCGCGACGACCAGGCCCCAGCCCTCGCCGCGCGAGGCGCTCAGGTGCAGGTCGGCGGCCGCGACGACGGCGGCCTTCTCGTCCTCCGGGACGAACCCGAGCAGCTCGACCGCGTCGCCGAGCCCGCGCGCGGCGATCTCGGCGGCGAGCCGGTCCTGCTCGGGACCGCGCCCGATGATCCGCAGCCGCAGCCCCGGACGCTCCGGCAGGCACCGCTCGACCAGGTCGAGCAGCAGGTCGGCGCGCTTGTGCGGGACGAGTCGCGTCACGCACACCAGCCTCGGCGCCGCCGGATCCACCGCCCGCCGCCCCCCGACCGGCGCGGACAGCGCGAACGGCCCGGCCGGCGCGTCCACCCCGACCGGGACGAGGTAGACCGGGCCCGTCCAGGCGAGCCGGGTGCGCAGCGCCTCGACCGTGGTCGGCGAGATCGCGGTACAGGCGTGCCGCCGGTACGTCCGGCGCGCGACGGGCCCCTCCAGCGTCCGGCCGATCCACGCGAGCCAGGGCGGGAAGTAGAGCGCGAACTGCTCGTCGTGCACGTGGAAGATCGCGCAGAACACCGGGACGCGGCGCGGCAGCACCCACGGCGTGAAGAACGGGATGCCGTTCTGGCAGTCCAACACCGCGTCGAAGCACCGCCGGTGCGCCAGCATCCAGGCCAGGACCAGGGGGTACACCGTGAACCGGCCGCCGAGCCGGACGAACTCGACGCCGTCCACCCGCTCGCGGCGCGCCTGCCCCGGCGCGCGGCAGGTGACATAGGTGACGCGGGCGCCGCGCGCCGCGAACCGGCGGGCGAGCTCCCAGGCGTACCGTTCCGCGCCGCCCGCCGCCGGGTGCGCCGGGTCCCGCCAGTTCACGATCGCCACGCGCAGGCCGCGGACGTCGTCCTTCCTCATCCCGGTCCGGCCCCGCTGATCTCGGTGAGCGGCAGCGCCACCACCCCGGCGGCCCCGGGCTGCGCCGGGACGATCGCGGACTGCGCCGTGACAGGTTCGGGCCGCGCCGCGCCGGGTGCGGAGGCCGGGCGGCGCGCCGACATCCGGATGGCCACGACATCGCGCAGGCAGCGCGCGGAGTGCCGGCGCACCGAGAACGTCGATCCGGGGACGTCCCGCCACCGCACCGGGATGGCGGTGATCACCGCCCCGCGCCGGGCGCAGTGCATCAGCAGCTCGACGTCGAACGCGAAGCCGGTGGTGACGAGGTCGGCGGCGGCCGCGCGGGCGAGGGGCCCGTCGAAGAACTTGAACCCGCACTGGGTGTCGGTCACGCCGTCCGCGAGGTCGCGGGTGAGCCGGTTGAACACGATCGCGCCGACCTTGCGGAGCGGGTGGCTGTAGTCCTCCACCAGGGAGGACGGGTGGCGGCGCGACCCGACCACCACCGGGTGGCCCGCGCCGAGCAGCGCGAGGGCGTCGTCCAGGCCGGACAGGTCGGTCGCCATGTCCGCGTCGCAGAACCCCACGTACCGGGCGCTCGTGGCGAGCAGTCCCGCGCGGACGGCCGCGCCCTTCCCGCGCTCGGGGCAGCCGATCACCCGGACCGGGACCGGCCCGCGCCAGGCCGCGGCCACCTGGGCGGTGCCGTCGGTGCTGCCGTTGTCCACCACCAGCACGGACGCGGTGACCGGGAGGGCGGCGAGCCGCGCGCCCAGCGCGTCCAGGCCGCCCGGCAGCCGGACGGCCTCGTTGTAGGCGGGCACGACCACCTCAAGGGTCGGGCGCGCACCGGACGGAGGCGTGGGGACGGCCATCGGGGGACGGTCCGGGGCCTACCGGGAGCCGTAGTTGTACAGCGGCTTGATCACCGGGGAGTTCTGGGAGGCGTTGGTGTAGTGCACCACGCTCACCGAGGTCAGCAGCGCCAGCAGCGTGCCCGCTATGGCAGCGATCGCTATGCGCATCAGGGGGCCCTTCCACGTCGGGGGATGCGAAGGATGTGTGTGGTCACAGTAGTGCCCCGGGTTACGAATGACCAGACGATCAGCGAAACCAGGACAATCCATGACATTGCAGTCGGGACGAGCGGTGCGCGTGACTCCTCCGGACGCGCCGGATCCGGAATCCGGAACAGGACGAGGTCCGGTGTCGACAGGACGGTCTCGGCCCCCGCCAGCCGAGCCCGCCACGGCGTGTCCGCGCCGGTCTCGGCGTCCAGCGCCACGTACCGGACGCCCGCCGCCCGCAGCGCGGGCACGAGCGGTCCGCCGCCCGCCACCACCGGGTCAAGCGCGCGCGCCGCCGGATCCTCCGCCGGAACGGTCGTGGAGCCGACCACCACCGCGTCCGCCGTGACGACCCGGCGGTCCAGGAAGCGGGGCAGCGCGTCCAGCGACGTCCGGCCTCCGTTCCACGGGTAGCTCCGGTACGTCGCCCACGGCAGGACGAGCACGTCCCCGCGCACCGGATCGGCATGGACGGCCTCGCGCGCCACGTCCCAGCCGTCCGGGTACTCGACCGGACGGAGCCGTCCGCCTGCTCCCAGCGCCAGCGACGGCAGCAGGACGAGCGGCAGCACCGCCAGCACGACGCCGACGCCGCCCGCCAGCAAGTCCGGCCCTTCCTTGCCGCGCGGCTGGACGGCCCGCACGACCACGTCCGTGACCAGGCCCAACCCGACCGCGATGACCAGTACGAGCGGCGCGGTGTACTGCTGCCCGTCCCGCAACACCGCGAACCCGGACCAGAGCTCGATGAGCCACTTCAAGGCGGGCGCGGCGACGACACCGAACGCCGCCAGCACAAACCCGACCCCCGCCGCGAGGGCCAGCCCGGGACCCCAGGCGGGACGGTCGGCACGACGCAGCAGCCCGGCGAAAGCGGCAAGCGACGCCAGCACGACGAGCGCCCAACAGAACACCAGGACGCCCGTCCCGTACCCCTTGGGCACGACTTCGGCGTTCCAGACCCCGCCTGTGAGCAGCAGGCTCCCGAGCGTCCCGAACGGCGTGTCGGCGCGCGGGGCGAACGCGTCCACGGCGGACGACGCGCCCGGCACACCGGAAGGCCGCAACCACCCCGTCACCAGCCACGGCAGGCTCAGCGCGACGACGACGCCCGCGACCCGGAGCACGGCCGTCCCGCGCCGCCTCCACTCCCCCGGCGCGCAGGCGGCGACCGCGAGCGTGGGCAGCCCCGCGATCGCCATCGCGGCGAACCCGCCGACGGCAGCGGGCACGAGCGCCCGCACAACCCGCCGCGTCCCGTCCGCGTCGGCGGCCCCACGCCCCGTCCCATCCGCGTACGCCGCGGCTCCGCGCCCCTTCCCACCCGCAGACGCGGCGGCCCCGCGCCCCTTCCCGTCCGCAGACGCGGCGGCGCTCGGGCCTGCCTCGTCCACGGGCGCGGCACGCCCCCGCCGCGTGCCGATCGCCGAAGCGGCGGCGACGGCCCAGGGCAGCGAAGCGTACCCGAGGAGCAGCGCCCAGTGCCCGAGGACGAGCCGCTCCGCGACGTACGGATTCCAGACGTAGCAGACCCCCGCCGCCAGCCGAGGCAGCGGCCGCGGCGTCGGGACCAGCGCCGCCGCCCCCGCGCAGCCGAGCGCGAAGACCAGCAGAAGCAGCGCCTTCTGCACCAGGTCGCCGGGCAGCACGGCCGACAGCGCGGCCGCGAACGCGTCGCTCGGGACGTGCCGGGGCAGCGTTCCGGTCAGCCCGAAGGTCATGGCTGTGAGCGGCTGGCGCGGCACGGCCACCATGTCGTAGGACAGCAGGAACCCCCGCGCGAGGCCGGGTCCGAGCGCCAGCAGGCCCAGGACCAGGCCGGTCAGCGCGGCGGCCCCGTGCCGGGCGCGCGCGGTCGTCCTCTCGGTCATCGCGTCCGGACGCTATCGGACGCGCGGGGCGCCGCGTCCGCTGACCGCAACCGGACGGCCGCCGGACGGCCTCCCCGGCCGCCTTCTCTGCCAAGATCGTCCCGCCCCGCGCTGTCGTGGACCACCCACCCGAGGAGACCCATGCGGACGCGCAAGACCCTGACCCTGGCCGGCGTCGCCGCCGGAGCGGCCACCCTCGCGGCCGGCCTCGCCGGACCCGCGTCGGCGGCCCCGCGCGCGGACACCGTGACCGCCGCGAGCCTTCCGTCCTACTGCCGTGTCAGCACCGTCGGCCCGTACCGGTCGGGCAAGTACGTCAAGCTGACGACCAAGGTGACCTGCTCCAAGAAGGTGTACGCCCTCGGCGTCGAGGCGGGGGTCGGCCTCGCCAAGAAGACGCCGGTCCGGGCCAAGAACCTGAAGCACAACGTCAAGGCCAACTCGGTGACGGCGGCCTACAAGTGCCGGTCGAAGTCCCTGCACACCTTCGTCGGCTACAGCGGCGTGGGGATCATCACCATGAACGGCAAGAAGTACTCCTACCTCAAGGGCGTCCCGCTCAAGCGGTTCCTCAAGACCCACTGCTGAGACGGCTCGACCACTGCGGCCGTGCGGAACCACCCGGTTCCGCACGGCCGTCGCGTTCCCACGCTTCCCGCGCTTCCCGCGCATTCCTGCACGTTTCCGCGCGTTCCCGGCCGCCCCGCCTCAGCGGCGCTTCGCCCCGGTCAGGGACATCAGGCGGTGGGTGAGGCTCGGGGCGAGCCACGCCTGTGCCATGGTCACGCGCATCATCAGCGGGAGCGCGACGCGCGAGCGGTCCCGGCGGACCGAGGCGACCAGGGCGCTCGCGACCTGCTCGGGCGTGACGGTCGGGATGACCGCCGAGATGCTCGGAATGCGCTCCTCCGAGCCCGGGTTGTTGGCGAAGTAGTCGCTCGACACCTTCCCCGGGACGATCTCGGTGACGCCCACCCCGGTACCGCGCAGGTCCACGCGGAGGGCCGCGACGATGCCCCGCAGGCCCCAGCGCGCGGCGGCGTAGCCGAACGCGCCGGGCCAGACGGCCCGCGAGACCGGCGAGTTCACCACGACGATCCGGCCGCTGCCCCGCCGGACCATGCCGGCGGCGAACGCCGTGGTCACGTAACCGGCCGCCAGGTACGGGACGGCCGCCATGTCGCGGAAGTCGTGCGGGGACGACTCGTCCGCGAACAGCCAGCGGCCCGCTCCCGCGTTGTTCACCAGCACGTCCGGGACGCCCAGCTCGGCGCGGACCCGGGCGGCCATCTCCAGGACGGCGTCCGGATCGGCCAGGTCGCACGGGAAGGCCCGCGCGCCGCCGCCGATCTCGGCGGCCAGCTCGTCCAGGCGGTCCTTGGAGCGGGCGACCAGCGCGACCGTCGCGCCCGCGCGGGCGAACGCGCGGGCGGCCGCCGCGCCGATCCCCGACGACGCGCCCGTGATCAGGACGATCTTCCGGTCCAGCTCCACCACGGCACCTCCGGGACGACTACATGAAATGGTTTCATGTTAGCCGCCCCGACGGGCCCGCGCGGCACCCCGCCGGGCCGGCCGGCGGGGTGCCGGGCGCCGGTCAGTCGCGGGGCAGGCCGAGGATGCGTTCGCCGATCACGTTCAGGTTGACCTCGGTCGTCCCGCCGCCGATCGACATCGCGCGGGACGCCAGCAGGTAGCGGGTCCAGCGGCGGCGCAGCCCCGACTTCCAGCCGCCGGTGAGCGCGCCCTCGGCGTCCAGCAGCGTGAACCCGTACTCGGTGACGCGCTGGCCGTGCTCCATCGCGACCAGCTTGCGGACGTTCGCGGTCGCGCCCGGGTCGGTCCCGCTGAGCTGCTTCAGGGTCGCCCGCAGGCCGAGCAGGTTGAAGGCGTGCTCCTCGGCGGCGAGCCGGCCCAGCTCGTCCCGGACGACCGGGTCGTCCGCGACATCCAGCTCCTTCGCGAGCTCGACGAGTTTGCGCAGGTCACCGCCAAGCTGGAAGGAGCTGGTCAGGCCCACGCGCTCGTTCGCCAAGGTGTTGCGCGCGACCCGCCAGCCCTCGTTCACCGCCCCGACGACCCTCTCGTCCGGGACGAACACGCCGTCCAGGAACACCTCGTTGAACACCGCGTCGCCGGTGCACTCGCGCAGCGGCCGGATCTCGATCCCGGGCGACGCCATGTCCACCAGGAAGTAGGTGATGCCCGCGTGCTTCGGACGGTCCGGGTCGGTGCGGGCGAGGCAGATGCCCCACTGCGCGTCGCGGGCCAGGGACGTCCAGATCTTCTGCCCGGTGATCGACCAGCCGCCCTCCACGCGCTCGGCGCGGGTGGTCAGGCTCGCCAGGTCGCTGCCCGCGCCCGGCTCGCTGAACAGCTGGCACCAGACGTACTCGCCGCGCAGCGTCGGCCGCAGGAACCGCTCCTGCTGCTCCCGGCTGCCGTACTGCACCAGCGACGGCACGACCCACGCGGCGATCATCAGCGGGATGGGCCGGACCTTCGCCGCGCGCAGCTCCTGCTGGACGACGATCTGCTCCAGCGGCCCGGCGTCGCGCCCCCAGGGCTTCGGCAGGTGCGGGGTCACCCAGCCCTCGTCGGCCATCGCGGCCCGCTGGGCGAGGAAGTCCATTCCGGCCATCTCGCGCACGCGCGCCCGGATCTCGGCGCGCAGCGGCGCCACGTCCTCCGGGAGCTCGATGTCCATCTCGCGCCGCACGCCCCTGACGGCGAGTTCCGCGATCTCCGCGCGGGCGCGGCTCGCGCGGCCGAGCAGGGCGCGCAGCGTCAGAGCCCGCCGGTAGACCAGGTGCGCGTCGTGCTCGAAGGTGTAGCCGATCCCGCCGTGCACCTGGATGTTCCCCTCGGCGCAGGCCACGGCCGCGTCGGCGGCGAGCGCGGCGGCCACCGCGAC
>NZ_JBFAOF010000276.1:0-7947 GCF_040675125.1 Spirillospora sp. NPDC049652
CCATCCGGCAACGGCCACCGCCCGCCCCACCCGGCCCGACCGAAACCCACCACGCCGCAACACCGGACCCCGGCCCCATGGCTCCACCCCGCCCGCCCCGATAGGCTCGACGATATGAGTGTTCGGCGGGTGATGGGCATCGAGACCGAGTACGGCATCTCCGTACCCGGACAGCCAGGGGCCAACGCGATGGTGACCTCCAGCCAGGTCGTCAACGCCTACCTCGCGGCATCGGCGGCACGGGCCAGAAGAGCCCGCTGGGACTTCGAGGAGGAGAACCCACTCCGCGACGCCCGCGGCTTCGACCTCGCCCGCGAGGTCGCCGACCCCACCCAGCTCACCGACGAGGACCTCGGCCTCGCCAACGTCATCCTCACCAACGGCGCCCGGCTCTACGTCGACCACGCCCACCCCGAGTACTCCGCACCCGAGACTACCAACCCCCTCGACGCCGTCCTCTGGGACAAGGCCGGAGAGCGCGTCATGGCCGACGCCGCCCACCGCGCCGGCCTCGTCCCCGGCACCCACCCCATCCAGCTCTACAAGAACAACACCGACAACAAGGGCGCCTCCTACGGCTGCCATGAGAACTACCTCATGAAGCGCGAGACGCCCTTCGCCGACATCGTCCGGCACCTCACCCCCTTCTTCGTCTCCCGCCAGGTCGTCACCGGCGCCGGCCGCGTCGGCATCGGCGTCGACGGCCGCGGCGACGGCTTCCAGATCAGCCAGCGCGCCGACTTCTTCGAAGTCGAGGTCGGCCTCGAGACCACCCTCAAACGCCCTATCATCAACACCCGCGACGAACCCCACGCCGACCCCGAGAAGTACCGGCGCCTGCACGTCATCATCGGCGACGCCAACATGAGCGAGATCTCCACCTACCTCAAGCTCGGCACCACCGCCCTGGTCCTCGCCATGATCGAGGACGGCTTCCTCACCGTCGACCTCTCCGTCGACATGCCCGTCGCCGCCCTCCGCGCCGTCTCCCACGACCCCACCTGCAGGCACCTGCTCACCCTGCGCGACGGCCGCAAGATGACCGCCGTCCAGCTCCAGATGGAGTACCTCGAGCAGTCCCGCAAGTACGTCGAGGACCGCTTCGGCGCCGACGTCGACGACATGACCAAGGACGTCCTCGACCGCTGGGAGTCGGTCCTGCACCGCCTCGGCGACGACCCCATGCAGCTCTCCCGCGAACTCGACTGGGTCGCCAAGCTCGAACTCCTCGAGGGCTACCGCAACCGCGACGGCCTCGACTGGTCCCACCCCCGCCTCCAGCTCGTCGACCTGCAGTACACCGACATCCGCCCCGGCAAGGGCCTCTACAACCGCCTGGCCGCACGCGGACGCATCGAGCACCTCCTCACCGAGGACCAGGTCCAGCACGCCGTCGAGGAACCCCCCGAGGACACCCGCGCCTACTTCCGCGGCCGCTGCCTCTCCCAGTACGCCGACTCCGTCGCCGCCGCGTCCTGGGACTCGGTCATCTTCGACGTCCCCGGCCGCGAGTCCCTCCAGCGCGTCCCCACCCTGGAACCGCTGCGCGGCACCCGGCAGCACGTCGGCGCCCTGCTCGACCGCTGCCGCACCGCCGCCGACCTCGTCGCCACCCTCACCGGCCAGCGCTGACGAACCCGTGGAAGGCCCTCCCGGACGCCCGGGAGGGCCTTCCGCGCGCCTGTGACCGGCCGCGCGAGCCTGCGTCCGGCCGCCGCGCGCGAGGTCACGGAACGCCGCCGACCGACGCGGATTCGTGACCCGGTATGCCCGTTTCAGTGGTTCGCGGACGGGCGATAACCCCACCAGGCCCCCCGCACCGGCCGCCCGTTCTGACCTGGGCGTAGGTGCCCGCTCGCCGCCAGTGATCGGGGATAGGGTTGGGGGTACCGGCAAAGTGGAGGTACGGGATATGGCCACGAAGGACACCGGCGGTCAGAAGCAGACCACCCACCGCACCGAAGAGGTCGAGGAGACCCAGGCGGCCCCGGAGAGCGACGTCCAGGAAAGGCAGGAAAAGCTTTCCGACGATGTCGACGCAATTCTGGACGAAATCGACGAAGTATTGGAAGAGAACGCAGAAGAATTCGTCAGGGGTTTCGTCCAAAAAGGCGGACAATGATGGGCAAAACGGACATGCTGGACCAGGGATTCGCTCGAACGGTCAAAGGCGTGTTCTCGAACGTGTGAGCTGTTAGTCTCGGCCTGACGGGACACAGTTCGCGCCTTCGAATTCCGGAGCCTTCTCCGGGGGTGGGTGGGTGGGATGACCTTTCTCAAGGAGTGCCGTGACTGCGGCGAGATGAAGCCCGTCACGGAGTTCTGCAAGCGCAAGGCGTCCAAGGACGGGCTGGCCCTCTACTGCAGAACGTGCTTCGGAGTCCGCAACGCGGAGTCGAAGCGCAGGAGGGCCGCCAAAGAGGGCACGGAAGTCAGGCCCTACCGTCCGCGTCGGCGCGTCCCGGAAGGGATGAAGTTCTGCCCCCGCTGCGAGGAGATCAAGTCCCTCGACGCCTTCTCCAGGAACCGGGCCTCACGGGACGGGATCGGTAGCTACTGCAAACCGTGCCACTCGAAGGTCTGTGCGGAGAATCGCGCGCTCAACCACGGCAGCGCCCGGAACTATTTCCTCAAGCTCAGGTACGGGATCACCGAGCAGGAGGCGGACTCGATTCTCGCGGCACAGGGCGGGATCTGCGTGATCTGCCTGGCCGCACCCGCCTCGCATGTGGACCACGACCATGTCGTCGGACGTGTCCGGGGCATGCTGTGCTTCAAGTGCAACAACGGCCTGGGGCAGTTCCAGGACGAGGTCTGGCGCCTGGAGGTCGCGGCCGACTACCTGGAAGGGCGCGGTTCCCACGCGCGTCGGCTGTGGCTGGAGTTCGACGCGACGACGATCGTCGGACGGTCGCGTCGACACCTGGAGACGATGCGAGGGATGCGTCGCGCCTCCGCCCTCGGATCGGCCCGGCACTACAAGCTGCGGGAGAGGTACGGCCTGACCGAGGCCGAGGCGGACTCCCTGATCGCCGTCCAGAACGGGCTGTGCGCGGTCTGTAGTGATCGCGAGCCTGAGCACATCGATCACTGCCATGACACCACCGCGGTTCGGGGTGCGCTGTGCGTGGGGTGCAACTCGGGGATGGGGCTGCTCGGGGACGAGCCGGGGACGATTCGTCGGGCGGCGGCGTACCTGGCGGGGGCGCTGATCGCGGAGGTTCCGGTGGCCGGGGGAGGGACGCGGTTGTCGTTCACTCTTCCGGACGTGGATCCGGCGGCCATCGCGGCCGGTGGCTGGGAGCGGGTTCGTGTTGAGGACGCGCGCCTGCGGAAGGCGATGCGGGACGCGGCGTGGGAGGCGGAGTGGTGTTCGGGGGGTCCGTTCGCCGATCCGTTCGCGATGGCGTTGACCGGTGGGGGCGGCTGAGCCGGTCGTGAGCCGGTGGGGGCGGCTGAGCCGGTCGTGAGGGTGATTTCGCCGGGCGGTCCGGGTGGGCCGTCCGGCGGTGGTGGTCGAGGTGGCGGCGTGTCGCGGGCGCCCGTGCTGGGCGGTGGTGGTTCGCCGTGGGCGGAGCGGGTTGGGGGCGTTCGCGGTATGCGGTGGGAGTGGGGTGAACAGTAGGGTCTTAGTGTCCGCGCCGGTGAGGTCGTTTTCGCGAGGCCGCAGCCGGGGTCGTGCTGGAGGGAAGGAGTCGCGTGGCGTCGCAGGATGCGCTTGGCGGGCGTCTGCCCGGGTTGTTCGGTAGTCCGGACACCTCGTCGTTCACGGAGTTCCTGGGGGTGTACTCGCCGGACGCGCTGCCGGGGCGGCGGGTGCCGCTGCCGGCGGGCGCCGGGGCGGAGGAGATTCCGCACGGGACGACGATCGTGGCGGTGACGTTCCCCGGTGGTGTGGTGATGGCGGGGGACCGGCGGGCGACCGCGGGCCACGTGATCGCGCAGCGGGACATCGAGAAGGTGTTCCGGGCGGACGAGTTCTCGGCGATCGCGATCGCGGGGACGGCGGGGATCGGCCTGGAGCTGACCCGGTTGTTCCAGGTGGAGCTGGAGCACTACGAGAAGCGTGAGGGCCGGACGCTCTCGATCGAGGGCAAGGCGAACCGGCTGGCGGCGATGGTGCGCGGGAACCTGGGTCTGGCGATGCAGGGGCTCGCGGTGGTGCCGTTGTTCGCGGGTTACGACGAGGTGGAGGACCGGGGGCGGATCTTCTCCTATGACCCGGCGGGCGGCCGGTACGAGGAGCGGGAGTTCCACACGATCGGTTCGGGTTCGCCGTTCGCACGGGGTTCGCTGAAGAAGCTGTTCCGGGCCGACCTGTCGGCGGAGGACGCCGCGATGGCGTGTCTGCAGGCGTTGTACGACGCGGCGGACGACGACTCGGCGACGGGTGGTCCGGATCTGTCGCGGGGGATCTTCCCGGTGGTGGCGTCGGTGACGGCGGACGGGTACCGGAGGCTGGGCGAGGACGAGGTGGGGGCGCTCGCGCGCAGCGTCGTCGAGGGTCGTTACGAGGCGCCGGGCGGTCCGACCGCCCCGCTGCGATAGAAGGGATGCAGGCCGGTGTCCATGCCGTTCTACGTGTCGCCCGAACAGCAGATGAAGGACAAGGCGGACTACGCGCGCAAGGGGATCGCGCGCGGCCGCAGTGTGGTGGTCCTTCAGTATGAGGACGGGATCCTGTTCGTGGCGGACAATCCGTCGCGGGCGTTGCACAAGATCAGTGAGATCTACGACCGGATCGCGTTCGCGGCGGTGGGGAAGTACAACGAGTTCGAGAACCTGCGGTTGGGCGGTGTGCGGTACGCGGATGTGAACGGGTACCAGTACGACCGCCGGGACGTGACGGCGCGCGGGTTGGCGAACGTGTACGCGCAGTCGCTGGGGACGATCTTCACTGAGACCAACAAGCCGTACGAGGTGGAGCTCGTGGTGGCGGAGGTCGGTGAGTCGGCGGATCTGGACCAGATCTACCGGTTGACGTTCGACGGTTCGGTGGCCGATGAGCACGGGTACCTGGCGATGGGCGGTCAGGCGGACGCGGTGGCGCAGGCGTTGAAGGAGCGGTTCCGCGAGGGGTTGCCGCTGGCCGAGGCGTTGCGGGTGGCGGTGCGTTCGCTGGAGGCCCAGGACAGTGAGCGGCGGCTTGAGGCGCGTTCGCTGGAGGTGGCGGTGCTGGACCGGCATCGGGAGCACCGGTTGTTCCGGCGGTTGGCGGAGGCGCGGGTGTCGTCGTTGCTGTCGGAGGAGCCGGGTGGGGCCGCGTCGGAGGACGAGGGTTCGGACGGTGCGGGCGAGGGTTCGCCGGAGTCCTGACGCGCGGTGTCGTGAGGTGTGGGGTGGGGCCCGTCGCGGGGTGTCGCGGCGGGCCCCGTCCCGTCCCACTTGGTGATCTACGTCGTAAAGGCGGTGGCCGGAGGGGCGCGGGGGTCGCGTCCGATCCGGTGAAACAAGGGGCGGTGGAGGCTGCCAAGTCGGCGTCCGTGCGCATAAGCTCGCTGTGTGGACAGGCGCATCTTCGGGCTTGAGAACGAGTACGGCGTCACCTGCACCTTCCGCGGTCAGCGGCGGTTGTCACCCGATGAGGTGGCCCGCTACCTGTTCCGCAGGGTCGTGTCGTGGGGCCGCAGTAGCAACGTGTTCCTCCGCAACGGCGCGCGGCTCTACCTGGACGTGGGCAGCCACCCCGAGTACGCCACGCCGGAGTGCGACAGCGTCGTCGACCTGGTGACGCATGACAAGGCCGGCGAGCGGATCCTCGAGGAGCTCCTCGTGGACGCCGAGCGGCGGCTCCGGGAGGAGGGCATCGCCGGCGACATCTACCTGTTCAAGAACAACACCGACTCGGCCGGGAACTCCTACGGCTGCCACGAGAACTATCTGGTGGGCCGGCACGGGGAGTTCGGGCGGCTGGCGGACGTGCTGATCCCGTACCTGGTGACGCGGCAGATCATCTGCGGTGCGGGCAAGGTGCTGCAGACGCCGCGCGGTGCGGTGTACTGCGTGTCGCAGCGGGCGGAGCACATCTGGGAGGGTGTGTCGTCGGCGACGACGCGGTCGCGTCCGATCATCAACACGCGGGACGAGCCGCACGCGGACGCCGAGCGGTTCCGCCGGCTGCACGTCATCGTCGGGGACTCGAACATGTCCGAGACGACGATGCTGCTGAAGGTGGGCGCGACGGACCTGGTGCTGCGGATGGTCGAGGCCGGGGTGGTGATGCGCGACCTGACGCTGGAGAACCCGATCCGGGCGATCCGGGAGGTCAGCCATGACATGACGGGCCGGCGGAAGGTGCGGCTGGCGAACGGCCGGGAGGCGAGTTCGCTGGAGATCCAGAAGGAGTACTTCGGGAAGGCGAAGGACTTCGTGGACCGGCGCGGCGGCGACCCGGTGGCCAAGCGGGTGCTGGACCTGTGGGAGCGGACGCTGCGGGCGGTGGAGACGGGCGATCTGGACCTGGTCGGCCGGGAGATCGACTGGGTGACGAAGTACAAGCTGATCGAGCGGTACCGGCGCAAGTACGATCTGCCGCTGAGTTCGCCGCGGGTGGCGCAGCTGGATCTGGCGTACCACGACGTGCACCGTGAGCGCGGGCTGTACTACCTGATGGAGAAGCGGGGGTCGGTGGCGCGGGTGGCCCGGGACGTGGAGATCTTCGAGGCGAAGTCGGTGCCGCCGCAGACGACGCGGGCGCGGCTGCGCGGGGAGTTCATCCGGCGGGCGCAGGAGAAGCGGCGTGACTTCACGGTGGACTGGGTGCATCTGAAGCTGAACGACCAGGCGCAGCGGACGGTGCTGTGCAAGGACCCGTTCCGTTCGGTGGACGAGCGCGTGGACAAGTTGATCGCCGGTATGTGACGGCGGGTGCGTGCGGCCCGCGGGTTCGGCTTCGGAGCCGTCCCGCGGGCCGTCGCCTTCCGCGGGTCGTGGCAGGGCGGGGTGCGGGCGGGTGAGGCGGCGCTTGCCGTGAGGTGACCCACCGGTAGGGTGATCGGCCAGCCAGGATGTCGTGCCGCCCGTGAAGGACCCCTGTATGCGCCGTCGTTTCTCCGCCGTGTCCGCGGCCGTGGTGTTGGCCGTTCCGCTGTTCCTCGCCGCCGGGTGCGGCGGGTCCGACGTGCAGGTGTCGGTGAAGGGGACGGCGGGGCAGCGTCCGGAGGTGAAGATTCCGAAGGGGACGCCGAAGGACGGGTTCGCGACGAAGGTGCTGGCGAAGGGGAAGGGCCGGGGGGCGCGCAAGGGCGACCTGGTGGTCGCGGACTATGTGGGCTACCGGTGGAGCAAGGACGGCAGCAAGCTGCTGGCGTCGAGTTACCTGACGGGCCAGCCGGAGGCGTTCCCGACGTGGGAGGTCGTGCCGGGGCTGGCGAAGGCGTTCGAGGGGGCGCGTCCGGGCGGCCGGGTGGTCGCGAAGATCCCGCCGAAGCAGGGGTACGGGGACGCGGGGGACCAGGGTCGGCAGATCGGTCCGGACGACACGCTGGTGTACGTGCTGGACGTGCGGGGGGTGTTCGCGCGGTCGGCGATGGCGCACGGGCAGAGCCGGACGCTGAGCGACCCGGCGTTGCCGCAGGTCGGGGACGGTGGCGCCGGGCAGGCTCCGTCGATCACGGTGCCGAAGCGGCCCGCGCCGAAGGCGTTGCGGACGCGGACGCTGGTGCAGGGGGACGGGCCGCAGGTCCGCAAGGGGCAGTTGCTGGCGCTGCAGTACAAGGGCGTGTTCTGGCGGAACGGCAAGGAGTTCGACTCGTCCTGGACGAGCGGGCATCCGCACGCGGTGACGATCGGGACCGGCCAGGTGATCAAGGGCTGGGACCAGGCGCTGGTGGGGCAGCGGGTCGGCAGCCGGCTGCTGCTGGCGGTTCCGCCGGACCTGGCGTACAAGCCGCTGGGCGGGTTGCCGCAGGCGGGGATCCGCGCGAACACCAGGCTGTCGTCCGCGCG
>NZ_JBFAOF010000277.1:0-7937 GCF_040675125.1 Spirillospora sp. NPDC049652
CGCTCGGTGCCGGGGCCGTAGTCCACGATCTCGGCGGCGAACTCGTGCCCGAACACCAGGCCGTCGCGCGGGTCGTAGGGGGTGCCGCCGGAGCGCCGGGTGGTCTCCATGAACCCCTCGGGGTCGGCGAGGGCGTGCAGGTCCGAACCGCAGATGCCGCACGCCAGGGTCCGGACCAGCAGCTGGCCGTCCAGGGGCACCGGGTCCGGGACGTCGGTGACGGTGAGGGTGCCGTCCTTGGTCGTCAACGCCGCGCGCATCGGTTCCTCCCAGTATCCGGTGGCGGAATGTCGCTCCCGGAAACCGAACCACGTTCGCGCCCGCCGCGGTAGGCCCGTGCGCCGACGGATCTTGGCAGAAGTTGCCATTGGTACGTAACGGGACATATGTCACGTTGCGAAGCCATGAGAGCCTCACGCCTGGCGGTGTCGCTCGTCGCGGCCGCGTCGCTCGCGACGCCGACCGCGCTCGCGGACTCCGCCTCCGCCGCACCGCCCTCGTCCCCGTCCCCCTCCCCGTCCTGCGACCCCACCGGGACCGCGCCCGCCTACCGGGGGAAGGTCCCCTCCCCGAAGCGGGTGCTCGGCATCGAACTGGGCGACCGCGAGGTCACCGCCGCCGAGTCCGACCGGTACCTGGAGGCCGTCGCCGCGTCCAGCGAACGCGTCGTCTCCGGGACGCTCGCCACGTCCGCGCAGGGCCGTCCGCTGAAGTACGCCATCGTCGGACGTCCCGAACTGCTCACCCGCGCCGGGCTCGCACGCGTGCGCGGGGAGGCCGCGGCGCTGCGCGACCCGCGCACGCCCGCCAGGCTCGCCGAACGCCTCGCCGAGCGGGGCGTCCCGATCCTGTGGATCAGCGCCAACGTGCACGGCGACGAGCCCAGCGGCACCGACGCGGCGCTGAAGGTGCTGCGCGACCTCGGCGACCGCACCGACTGCGCCGCCCGGACGGTCCTCGACAACGCGCTGGTGGTCGTCCTGCCCACGCAGAACCCGGACGGCCGGACCCTGAACACGCGCCAGAACGCCTACGGGTTCGACATGAACCGCGACTGGTTCGCGCGCACGCAACCCGAGGTGGACGGCAAGCTCGCGATGCTCGACCGGTACCCGCCGGTGCTGTACATCGACGCGCACGAGATGGGCGGGACGTCGTTCTTCTTCCCGCCGAACGCCGACCCGATCTACCACGAGACGCCCGAGCAGGCGGTCGGCTGGATCAACGACATCTACGGCGCGGCGATGGCGGCCGAGTTCACCCGGCGGGGCATCGACTACTTCAACCGCGACACCTACGACCTCTTCTACCAGGGGTACGGCGACACGGTCCCGATCTCCGGCTTCCTCGCGGCCGGGATGACCTACGAGAAGGGCGACGAGAGCCCTTACCCGGAGCGCGTCAACGAGCACTACCTGACGCAGTGGGTGTCGCTGTCGCAGGCCGCGCTGAACCGGCGGCGGATCATGACCGAGTGGCACCGGATGGCCGTGGACGCCTACCGGCAGGGCGCCGCCGGGAAGCTGGAGCCGAACCAGATCTACAACCCGCCGAACCAGGTCGACCGGCAGGTCCCGGACCGGCTCGTCCGGCGGTACTTCCTGCGCGCCGACGACCCCGCGAAGGGCCCCGAGGTGCGGACGATCGTGCGCCGGCTGCAGCGGATGGGCGTGCGGGTCGACCGGCTCGTCCGGCCGCTGGCGGTGCCCGACTACAAGCCGTACGGACGGCCCGAGACCGGCACGACGCTGCCCGCCGGGACGTACACGGTCAGCATGGCGCAGGGCCAGAAGCACTGGATCCAGGCCATGCTGAACGAGGACTCCTACACGCCGTTCCCGTACTTCTACGACGTGACGGCCTGGTCGATGCCGCTGCTGCAGAACGTCGCGGGCGGGTCGTCCGGGGCGCCGCTCCACCCGAGGACCCGGCCCGTGCCGCCGCTGCCCGCCGAGACGCCGGGGCACTCCGGCAAGGCCCCGAAGGTCGGCATCCTTCAGCTGTCGGCGACGTCGTCCAGCGCGCGGCAGTCGGCCGGGTGGCTCCGGTCCCGCCTGGACCGCGAGTGGAAGGTGCCGTACACGCTGCTCAACCCGGCGGACGTGGCGGCCGGGAAGCTCGCGGGCGTGCGGGTGCTGGTCGTCCCGAACGGCCCGGCGGCGACCGCCGACAAGGCGCTCGGCGACGCCGGACGGGCAGCGCTCGCGGCGTTCGTCCAGAACGGCGGCCGGTACGTCGGCTGGCAGGGCGGCGCGCAGCTCGCCGCGCGCGTGGGCATCACGACCGACACCTTCAGCGACCCGACCTCGGACGTCCCGGGCTCGCTGTTCCGGGTCAAGGTGGACGGCCGCAGCCCGCTCGCGCGCGGGGTCGGCGGCACCGCCTGGCAGTTCTACGCCTACGACCCGGTGATGCGGCAGAGCGATCCGGCCAAGGTCGCGGCCGGCTACCCGGACGCGTCCTCGCCGGACTGGTTCGTCTCCGGGTACGAGCGCGGCGCGGCCGAACTCGGCGGGACCGCCGCCGTCACCGACGAGCCGGTGGGCAAGGGCCGGACGGTCCTGTTCGGCGGCGAGCCGAACTTCCGCGCGTTCAGCGACGGCACCGCGAAGCTGCTGTACAACGCGCTGCTCGGACCGGACCCGAGGGCGGGGGTCTCCGGGCTCGCCGCGCCCCGCCCGCAGGCGGTCGCGGACGCTCCGCTCCAGGTCGAGTCCCCGATCCGGGTCTCGGTCAAGGCGGCCGACGCCGGCCGGGCGGCCGGGATCCTGCGTTCGGTGGGCGCCCGCTACACCGAGCGGCGGGCGGGCGGCGTCGTCCACTACGTGATCGACAACCCGGCCGGCCTCCCGACCGACCACCACCCGTTCGCCGGACGCCTGCCGTCCCTCATCCGCCAGGCGGGCATCACGCCGGTGGCGGTCGTCCTTCCCTGACGGCCGCACGTCCCGGGGACGGTCCGCGAAGGCCGTCCCCGGGGCGGTGGGCGCCGGTCAGCCCGCGATCCAGGCGATGGCGGTCATGGTGCCGGGCGGGACCTCGGTGAAGCCGCCGTCGCGGACGGCCACGGTGGCACGCTCCACGCAGTCGTGCCAGGGGACGTCCCGGGCCAGGTGGACGCGCAGGCCGTTCTCCAGCCAGCGCTTCCGGGCGCGTCCGCCCGCCTGCCTGAGCAGCAGGTGGGCGGCGTGCCCGCACTGGGCGGCGGCCTTGCCGGTGGTCATGGTGACGTCCGGGTTCAGCGCGATCTCGGCGTACGGGCCGTCCGGCGGAGCGAGGGGCTCCTCGGCGGGCGGCAGGTCGAGGCCGGCGACCTGGAGCTTGGTGATCTGCGGCGGGACCTCGTCCATCGGGCCGGGCGGGAACGCGCGCACCTGCGCGCCGTACGCCTCGGCGGTCACGCCCGGAAGCTCCTGGACCTCGGGCCAGCGGATCCCCCGGGCACGGCGCGCCACCTTGCGGATGCGCCGCGACTCCCAGCCTTGGACGGCGGCCTGCCATTCGCCCTCGGGCTCGTGCGCGCGCGGGTCGGCGAGCAACCGCGCCACGGCCGTCGCGGCGGCCGCGCAGACGGCGTCGTGGCTCGGCGGATCGGCCTTCTCCACGCGCACTACCAGTTGCATCGCCCAGGGCGGGTCGTCGAGCGGGTCGTAGTCGGGTCGCACGCCTGGAGTATTCCAGTTCCAATCTCCTGCCCCGGACGCGACTTCACCGCCACGCATCCGGGTACGGCTCACATATCGCTCGCTCCAACGCGGCAGGGGAGGCGGCGCGCGGGCGGTCGGAGAGGGAGCCGAGCGGCGCGAGGCGGGTCGGAGGTCGCCGTGGCCAGCAGTACCTGGAAAGAGACCATTCCGGGCATCGGGACGTTCTTCGTGGGGATCGACATCGCGCCCGGCCGCTACCGGTGCGAGGACGGCCGGGGCGGCTGGTGGGTGCGCTTCACCGGCCCGGCCGGCGACGACCCGGTGGGCGCGTGGCCGCTGCCCGCCGGCCCGACCGAGATCGACATCTCCCCCGGCGACTTCGCGTTCGAGACCCACGTGCGCACGTACTGGTCGCGCGTCGGGGACGCCGGGTCGGGCGCGTCCGGGCCGCGTCCGGTGGCCGACCCGACGCTGCGCGCCGAACTCGACCCGCTCGTCCGGCGCCGCCGTCCGCTGGTGGTGCTCGCGCCGTTCACGGTGCTCGGGGTGGGGTTCGCGGGGCTGCCGGTGCTGGGGTCGATGTGGCTGCTCGGCATGACGATGCTGGCGGCCCTGGTCGCGATCGGCTCGCCGACGTTCCTGCTCGACGTGCACCGCGCGCACGAGCTGGACCGCCGCCGTGACCGCTTCGTCGTCGCCGACGACCTGGACGAGGACGCGCGCGCCCTGCTGGTCCGGGCGCAGGCGGCCGTGGACACCGTCCGCGAGAGCGAGGTCAACCGGGAGGGGCTGCTCGACAAGGCCGAGAACGCGGTGCTGCTGCCCCGGGAGGAGTGGGAGATCGCGCACGTCCTGGCCCACCAGTCGCGGCTGCGGGCGGACGATCCGAAGCCGGTCGACGAGCTGCCCGAGGTGGCGGCGGCGCTGGGCGTGCTGCGGGAGAAGCTGGCCCTGTCGGTGACCGCCGTGACCCGCCGCGTCGAGGCGCTGGAGCGGTACGCCGACCGCGTCCGCGCCGCCGACGACGCCTTCCGCGCGCAGCGGCGCATCGACGAACTCACCGAGCGCGCGCACGAGTACGACGAGGTGCTCGCGGAGACCGTCCGGGACGAGATGGCGCTGCCGGAGATCGAGCGCATGACCGAGCGCACCGACGACGTCCTGCGCCTGCTGCGCGCACGGCTGAAGGAGTCCTCCCCGGACGAGTAGGCAACGGCCGCCCGGCGGACGGTCTTGTCCCGCTCCGTCCGCGCGGCGGGTCAGAGGCCGGTCAGAGGCGGGTCAGAGGACCAGCGACGCGATCTGCTCGGGTCCGGTGAACACCTCGGCGGTCATCCCGGCCGCCCGCGCGGCGAGGACGTTGCGTTCGGCGTCGTCGAAGAAGACGACGTCGGACGGGCGGACGCCGAGGCGGGCGGCGCAGATCTCGTAGGCGCGCGGGTCCGGCTTGGCGACGCCGATCTCGCAGGAGTAGACGCGCTCGGAGAAGTGGCCGAGCCAGTCGCCGTGCTTGGCCTCGAAGCGCGGGACGAGGTCGGTGATGATGTTGGAGAGCAGGCCGAGGGTGCGGCCGCGGCCCGCGAGCTCGGCGACGAGCGCGACCATGCGGTCGTCCACGTCGGTCCAGCTGTCGAGGTCGGCCTCGATGAGCGCGGGGACGTCGGCGAAGCGGACACCGAGGCGGGCGGCGACGTCGCCCCAGTAGGCGGCGCTCTCCCGGCCCGCGTCGTAGGCGGGGCGGCAGGCCCAGTAGGCGGCCCAGAAGGGCTCTCCGGAGACGCCCGCGAGCTCCTCGATGCGCTTCCTGGCGGCGTCGGTCTGGGTACGGGCGATCACGCCGTAGAGGTCGAACACGATGGTTTGGGACATGCCGTCCAGGCTAGGGTCCGGTTCCCGTCCTCGGCGCCCCGGCGGACGGTGCGACATGCGCGGAGGACGTGCGGAGGTATTGACCAAGCGCTAGATTTCCATCTCCGGGGCGACACCCCGGCGGATTTGAGCAAGCGGTTGGGCGGACGCGGCATAATGAGAGCGTGACGACCACGAGCACTAATTCCGGACGACCGAAATCAGGCGGCGGGGAGCCCGCGGCCCGGCGGCGCGGCAGGGGCTCGTCGGCCGCCGCGTCCGAGCGGCGCGAGCACCTGGTGCGGCTCGCCGCCGAGCTGTTCGCCGAGAAGGGCTTCCAGGCCACGACGGTGCGCAACATCGCCGACGAGGCGGGCATCCTGTCCGGCAGCCTCTACCACCACTTCGACTCCAAGGAGTCGATCGTGGACGAGATCCTGTCCGGCTTCTTCGAAGAGATCATGACCCGGTACCGCGAGGTCATCGACCGCGGCGAGGACCCGCGGGCCACCATCGCGGGCCTGGTCCGCATCGCGTTCGGCACCCTGGAGCCGCACCGCGCCGCGATCACGGTCATGCAGAACGACTGGAACTACCTCAAGGGGATGGAGCGGTTCGCCTACCTCACCAAGTCCGAGGACGAGGTCGAGAAGATGTGGGTGGACACCATCAAGGCCGGCCAGCGGGAGGGCCTGTTCCGCCCCGACGTGGACCCCAAGCTCACCTACCGGATGATCCGCGACACCGTCTGGGTCGCCGTCCGCTGGTTCAAGCCGGGCGGGCGCCTCGACGCGCAGGGCCTCGCCGAGCACTACCTGAAGGTCATGTTCGACGGGATCAACACGCACTGACGTCCCGTCCGCCTCCGGCCGCCGCCTTCCGCGCGGCCGCACCCGAACCCGCCCCCAGCGCCGTCCGCGCGCGGGCGGGTTCTTCGTGTGCGGAGGGCGGCGCGCGCGGGGCGGGGCGACGGCGCGGTGTGGGACGCGCCACATCCTCAGGGGCCCCCGGTGCTTTTCGTCACACCTTGCCAAGTTAGGGTCACACGCGAAGCAGCGGGGATGTTGGGACCGATGAGTATTCGGGGGGAGGGCCGCATGACGGGATCACCGGGGAACAACACGGCCGGGCGGGAGGAGCCGCCGCCCGCGGAACTGCGCGAGGCGATGGCGCGCGGCCTTCAGGGACAGTTCCCGGGCGTCCGGGTCTGGTACGGCGAGGCCACCGGCTCCTGGTGGGCGATGGTGCCGCTGCGCTCGGGCCCGCGCCTGATCGAGGCCGACACGTCCCAGCAGTTGCGCGACGCCATCATGAGCGTCCGCTCGCGCGGCTGACCACGGAACGAGCCGCAGCACGCAGCACGCATGACCCACGCAGCACGCATGACAGATGGGAACGCGCCCGCGGACAACCGCGGGCGCGTTTCCATTCGCCTGTACGTGATCCGGCCGTCAGTGACGCGTGGGCACCGGGGCCTGCACGGCGGGCTGCGCCTGCCGGCGGCGCAGGAATTTCGGGACCCACCAGTTGGCCTCGCCGCACAGTTCCATGAGCGCTGGGACGAGCAGCATCCGCACGACGGTCGCGTCGATGAGGATCGCGACGCCCATGCCGAGGCCGACCTGCTTGACCGCGACGTCCGCGCCGAGCAGCACCGACAGGAACACCATCATCATGATCGCGGCTGCGGCGGTGATGACCCGGGCGGTGCCGGCCACCCCGCCCGCGACGGCCTGCCGGGTCGGCATGCCGAGCTCGTGGTTCTCCCGGATCCGGGAGACCAGGAAGACCTCGTAGTCCATCGACAGCCCGAACAGGATCGGGAACATGATCATCGGGACCCAGGTGGCGACCGGCATCGAGGTCGGGAAGCCCAGCAGTTTCCCGGCCCAGCCCCACTGCACCACGGCGGTGAGCACCCCGTAGGCGGCGGCGATCGACAGCAGGTTCATCAGCGCCGCCTGCGCGGCGACGACGATCGAGCGGACGAGCGCGACCAGCAGCAGCAGTGACAGCCCGACGACGACCGCGACCAGCCACGGCAGCCGGCTCTGCACGTTGTCGGCGAAGTCGATCGAGGCCGCGTTGGGTCCGCCGACGAACACCTTGCCCGCGAGCGGGGTGCCGCGCGTCGCGTCCGGGACGACCGTGTCGCGCAGGTGGTGGACGAGGTTCTGCGTCGCCTCGTCCTGGGCTCCGGTGCGGGCGTAGGCGATGGTGACCGAGGCCGTGCCGTCGGTGCTCGTCCGCGGCGGCTGGACGCTCTCGACGCCCGGCGTGGCGCGCACCGCGTTCGCGACGCGGGCGGCGTCACCGCCCTGGGAGACGATCACCAGCGGGGCCTCGACGCCCGGGCCGAAGCCGCGCGCGACGATCTCGTGCGCGGCGTACGCGCTGTTGCCGTGCGGCTGCGTGGACGAGTCGGGCAGGCTGAGCCGCATC
>NZ_JBFAOF010000278.1:0-7927 GCF_040675125.1 Spirillospora sp. NPDC049652
GGCCGAGGCCGCGCACCGGACGCAGCACGCCGCGCGTCGCGACCAGCGCCGTCACCAGCGCCACCAGCACCGCGAGCCCGTCGGCGATCAGCAGCGCGCGGGTGAAGGAGGCCAGCTCCTGCTCCTCGCGGCGCAGGCTGACCGCCACCAGCAGCAGCGGGCGCGACGCGCCCCACGCCGCGCCGCCCGGCGTCGCGAGCATCCCGATCAGCAGGTAGGCGTGGCCGCCCACCCGGACGCGCTGGAATACCGTCCCGTGGTGGGCCTGGAAGGAGAAGTCCATGCTCACCGGGACGCGCAGGACCGCCGCGGCGGCGGCCCGCTCGCGGTCGTCCAGGGGACCCACCCGCTGGTCCCACGGGATGGAGGCCGCCCACACCCGGCGTCCCGGCCTCTCCAGGCCGCTGTGGAGCTGGTCCAGCACGACGTCCTCGGCGCCGGGCGGCGCGGTGACCGGGACGTACCGCGTGACGGTCTGGCGGACCTCGGCGATCTCGGTGTCCTGGACGCGTTCCAGCAGGGCGCGCCGGACGAGCACGTAGGAGATCCCGGACGCCAGCAGCGCGGCCGTCAGCGCCACGGCGACGAACGCGGCGGCGAGGCGGGTGCGCAGGCCCATCGGGCGGAGCCGCGCGGGCCACAGCCGAAGGCCCAGGGCTAGGCGGAGACCGCGCCGGAACGCCCCGGAGAGCGCGCGCGGAGACGGGACCCGCCCGCGCCGTTCCGCCGGAGGGCTCACGGCGCGGTGAAGCGGTAGCCGAAGCCGCGGACGGTCTGGATGAGCCGGGGCTCGGCGGGCTCGTCCTCGATCTTGGCGCGGACGCGCTGGACGCAGGCGTCCACGAGCCGGGAGTCGCCGGGATAGGTGTGCTCCCAGACGGCGGCGAGCAGGTGCTGGCGGGTCATCGCCTGGCCGGGGCGGCGGGTCAGCTCCAGCAGCAGCCGCAGCTCGGTCGGGGTGAGCCGGACGTCGCGGCCGGCCTTGGTGACCTTGAGCGCGGACCGGTCCACGACCAGGTCGCCGTAGGCGGAGCGGTCGGTGTGGGACTGCTCGGCCCGGCGCAGGACGGCCCGGATCCGGGCGTCCAGCACGCGCGGCTCGACCGGCTTGATGACGTAGTCGTCCGCGCCCGCCTCCAGGCCGAGCACCACGTCCAGGTCGTCGCCGCGCGCGGTGAGCAGGATGACCGGGAGGGTGTCGTCGCGCCGCACGCGGCGGCAGAGCTCGATGCCGTCGATCCCGGGCAGCATGACGTCCAGGACGGCGATCTCGGGCCGCCGCGCGCGCAGCGCCTCAAGGCCGTCCTCGCCGGTCGCGCGGGCGGTGACGCGGTGCCCGAGGCGGGTCAGGGCCAGCTCCAGCGCGACGCGGGCGGACGGGTCGTCTTCGACGAAGAGGATGCTCGCCACACCCCCATTATCCGGCCTTGGCGATCTTGATCCTCCGAGTGTCACGAAATCCGGACATCGCGCGAACGTGATCACAACAGCGCGTCGCGACGGTGGGATCCATGTCCCAGGCCATCGCTCCCCCGACCACGTCCGCCCCCGAGGCGCCCGGCAAGAGCTCGTCGCGCACGGGTTCGTCGACCACGGGTTCGCCGACCACGGGTCGGCCGACCACGGGCGCGCGCCGCCGCGATCGGGTGCCGTTGCTGCTGCTGCTCGGCGTCGTCGCGCAGGTGCTCGCCCGGCTCTGGCTGGCCCGCGCCCGCACCGGCCCGGTGGCGAACCCGGACGAGTCGGCCTATCTCACCGGCGCCCGGTGGCTGGCCGGCGGACCGAGCGCCGACTTCACCCACCACACCTTCTACCAGGCCGGATACCCGCTGCTGCTCAGCCCGCTGCGCTGGTTCTCGCACGACCCGGCGACCGTCTACACCGGCGTCATCGTGATCAACGCGCTGATCGGAGCCGCGCTGTTCCCGCTCGGGTTCGCGGCGCTGCGCCGGTTCGGCGTGGGGCGGCGCGCGGCGCTGCCGCTGGCCTTCGCGGCGGCGCTGCTGCCCGCCTCGACCTTCTTCGGGATGTTCGCGCTGACCGACGCGGTCCTGCCGGTGCTGGCGCTCGGCTGGCTGCTGCTGCTCGACCGGTTCGTCCGGACGCGGCGTCCCCTGGACGGCGCGCTGGCGAGCCTGGTGGCCGGCTACACCTGCTTCACGCACTCGCGCGGCGAGATCGTGCTGGCCGTCCACGTGCTGGCGCTGCTGGCGACCCGGCGGCGCGCGATGTGGGCCGGACTGGTCACGGCGGCGGCCGGCTTCCTGGCGGCGTCCTCGGCCAACGGCGCCCTGCGCCGCTCCATGTACCCGGGCGGCGCGCGCGACCTGGCACAGCTCCTCCAGGACAGGGTGACCAGCGCGTCCGGCCAGGCGTGGACGCTGTCGGGGACGTTCGGGCAGCTCTGGTACCTCGTCGTCGGGACGTGGGGGCTGGCCGGGATCGGGCTCGTCGCCGCGCTCGCCGCGCTCGCCCACAAGAACACGCGCCTGATGGCCGGGGTGCTGCTGACGACGACGTTCGGCATCGCGTACGCGTCCGAGGCGGCGCTGCCGGACGAGCACCGCGTCGGCAACTTCGCCTACGGCCGCTACCTGGCGCTGCTGGCGCTGGTGTACGTCCTGATCGCGCTCGCGGTGCTGGTCCGGGCGACGTCGCGGGCCGTGCTGGGGGCCGCTGTGGCCGGCCTTCTGATCACCGCCGAGACGGGCGGGACGGTGCTGCTTTACGCCGGGGACAGGCTGCGCACGCACCAGTACATCGGCTTCGACTTCCCCGAGATCTCCTTCCTCACCCAGAACCGGACCGAGCTGCGGCTCGTGGCCGCCACGCTCGTCGCCGCCGGGATGCTCGCCGTGCTGCTCGCGGCGCTGTTCGCGACCCGGAGGGCGGGCGGCGGCCTGGTCGTCGCCGTGCTGCTCCTCACGGCGAACATGGCGGCGATGACCTACATCGCGGGCGACGGGAAGCGGGTGACGCCGGGGTCGCCGCTGCCCGCCGCGTCCGAGCGCGGAGGCGTCGTCGTCGACCGCTCGGTGAACTGGATGGCGCGGACGAGGCTGGTCGACCCGGTGTGGTGGACGAGGATCGGCTGGATCGACGCGGCCCGCGAGGCGCCCGCGCGCGGCGTCTGCACGGTCGTCGTCCCGGCCGGGACGGCCGGCGCCCCGGCCGAGCGCACCTGGCCCGGCCACCCGTCCGGCTGGCTGACGCACACGGGCGGCTACGGCGAGGGCCGGTGGGTCGCCTGGTACGACCCGAGCTGCGGGACCGCGTAGCGCGCGCTCAGTGCCCGAAACGCGAGAAGCCCGCTCCGGGACGTTCCGGAGCGGGCTGCGCGCGTGCGTGAGGCCTGGCGGCCGTCCGCGGGCGCGTGCGACTAGAACCTGGTGACCAGGGCGATGCGGTCGTGGTCGACGAGGAAGCCGTCGGAGACGAAGGTGACCTCGCCGCCGAAGTCCAGCTGGGCCTCGATGAGGTTGTCCACGACGTCGTCGATGATCCCCTCGCCCTCGACGCGGCCCGGGCTGGTGTCGTCCAGCGGGTCGATCATGCCGTCCGGGCCGCGCAGGCCCGGCATGTGGTAGCCGCGCTCGACGACCAGGTGCTCGCCGCGGCCCTCCTTCACCAGCGGCAGCACCTCCTGGAGGCCCGCCGCGTACCGCTTCAGGCCGCGCGCGGCCTCCAGCTCGGTGAGCACGCCGACCTCGCGCAGGTCCTCGTAGGCGTGCAGGACGGGCCGGGCCAGGTCCATCAGGACCGAGGCGGGCGCGTCCTCGTAGGCGCCGTCGATGCGGCCGGCGACGGTGAGCTTGCCGCCCGCCTCCTCGTCGAACCACGCCTGCGCGCGCACCACGCCCGCGATGATGACCGGACGCCGGTCCCGCGCGTTGATCTTCTCCAGCGCCTCCACGGTCCGCCGGACGAACAGCTGGTGCGGGGCGTTGGCGTCGCGGATGCTCGGCGGCGACGCCCTGCCGACGACCGCCTCGTCCAGGCTCTCCGGCGTCATCGGGAAGCCCTCGCGCTCGACCTGCGTGAGCGTCTCGCCGCGCCCGTCCCACAGCCGCGTCCGGTGGTCGGACAGGACGAGCAGCCAGTAGCGGGTGCGGCGGGTGAAGGCGGCGACCAGGTCGCGGGTGGCGAAGGTGGTGTCCAGCACCACGCGCTCCTCCACGGGCTGGTCGATCGTGAAGGTGTGGACCTCCCCGCCTGGCGCGGCGAACAGGACCAGGCCCTCCTCCGCGTCGGCGGGGTCGAGGCGCTCGACGGCCCTCTCCAGGTCGCGGCAGAGCGCGTCGGCCTCCTGCGTCGCGACCTCGGGATCGTCCCGGAGTCGGCGCTTCACCTCGGCGAGCAGGTTGCGCAGGCGGATGGGGTCCTGCCGGTTGTCCGGCGCCCGGCGGAAGGTCGGCATGAGGACCGACACCGCCGGGTACGAGCGTGGCCTGCGCAGTTCGGACAGTGTGGCAGCGTCCATGATCCCCCGATCGACGTGTGCTTGCCTGTCTGCCTCCTTTTCTAACGAACCGCAGGTAAACCAGGTATAAGGGGCACTTCATGATCCCGTCGTGTCAAGCGCGGGACAGCCGCTGATCAACTCTCGGTACCGGCGGGACGTCGTACGGTCACGTCCCTTCCCGGCGGGGGACACCCCTGTGCGGGAGGTCGGTACGGATGCAGATCAACAGCAGGGGCCGGTCCGGCGCGCTCGCGGCGGCGGGCGTCCTCGCGGCGGCGGGGACCCTCGCGCTCGCCTCGTGCGGCGGCGGGAACGACATCGGCAGCGGCGGCGGGGCGCGGGAGAACGGCCGGGGCGGGAACGAGGCCGCCGCGGCGACCACCGCGGCCACGAACGCGCCGGCGGACAACTCCGCCTCCGGGCTGGAGGCGCAGTACGAGAAGGCCGTCCAGAGCGTCCTGCCGTCGGTGGTGCAGATCACCACCGACTCGGGCGAGGGCTCCGGGGTCGTCTACGACACCGAGGGCGACGTGGTGACCAACGCGCACGTGGTGGCGGGGGCGCAGCGGATCCAGGTGACCTCGGCGGCGGGCGGCAAGCCCCTGGACGCCAAGCCGGTCGGCATGTTCGCGCCGGACGACATCGCCGTGGTGAAGGTGAACGGGGGCGGGCAGCTCCGCCCGGCCCGGTTCGGCGACTCCGGCAAGCTGCGGATCGGCCAGATGGTGCTGGCGATGGGCAACCCGCTCGGGCTGTCGGGCAGCGTGACGCAGGGCATCGTGTCGCAGCTCAACCGCGAGGTGTCCACCAAGCGGGAGGGCGCCTTCCCCGGCGCGACCATCGGGGACGCCATCCAGACCAGCGCCGCGATCAACCCCGGGAACTCCGGCGGCGCGCTGGTCACCCTGAACGGCGAGGTGATCGGCATCCCGACCGCGGCCGCGTCCGACCCGCAGATGGGCGGCGCGGCGGTCGGCATCGGGTTCGCCACGCCGAGCGGCACGGTCCAGCGGATCGCGCCGCAGCTGATCAAGGACGGCCGGGTCACCAACTCCGGTCGGGCCGCGCTCGGCGTCGTCGTCCGCACGATCATCGACCCCAGCAGCCTGCAGCAGACCGCGGTCGGCGTCGTCAGCGTGACCAAGGGGTCGGGCGCGGAGAAGGCCGGGATCGTCCCCGGCGACCTGATCATGGCGGTCAACGGCAGCCCGACGCCGAGCCAGACCGAGCTGGCCGAGGTCCTGTCCAAGCTCAAGCCCGGCGACAAGGCCAAGGTGGACGTCCAGACCGGGAACGGCGCCAAGAAGACGGTGGAGGTCGCTCTCGGCGAGCTCCCCGGCTCCTGACCGTCCGGGGCTGGGCGCTCCCGCCTCCCGCCTCCCGCCTCCCGGACGCGCCTACGAGCCCGGGGAGATGAAGCCGGTCTCGTAGGCGAGGATCACGGCCTGCGTGCGGTCGCGGGCCTGCAGCTTCGCCAGGACGTTCCCGACGTGCGTCTTGACGGTCTGGGGGCTCACGAACAGCTCGGCCGCGATCTCGGCGTTGGACCGGCCGCGCGCCATCAGCCGCAGCACGTCCGCCTCGCGCTCGGTCAGCCGGCCGTGCCACTCCGCGCCGCTCGCCGCGCCGGCGGCGGCGTGCTCGGCCGCCAGCGCGCGGATCGCGGCCGGGAACAGCAGGCTCTCGCCGTGGACGACGGTCCGGATCGCCTGCAGGATCTCCTCCGGGCGGGTCCGCTTGAGCAGGAACCCGTCCGCGCCGGCCTTGAGCGCGTCGTAGACGTACTCGTCGTTCTCGAACGTCGTCACGACGATAATCTTGGGCGGGACGCCGCCCGCGGCCAGCAGCCGGCGGGTCGCCTGGATGCCGTCGAGGCGGGGCATCCGGACGTCCATCAGCACCACGTCCGGCGCGGTCCGGGCCACCGCGTCCGGGACGTCCGCCCCGTCGGCCGCCTCCCCCACCACGGTCAGGTCGGGCTCGGCGTTGATGATCGCGGCCAGCCCGGCGCGGATCAGCCGCTCGTCGTCCACCAGCAGCACCTTGATCGTCACGCCCCGGACATTAGCGGCAAAGACACCTCCATGCGCCATTCACCCCCGGACGGGCCCACCGCGATGTCCCCGCGCAGCACCGTCACGCGCTCGCGGATGCCGCCGAGGCCGCGTCCGCCGCCGTCCCGGGTCCGGCCCGGCGCCCCGCTCAGCGGGTTGGCCACCAGGACGTTCAGCCGGTCGTCGGCGACCGTGATGCGCAGCGTCACCGGGACCTTCCCGGCGTGCCGCAGCGCGTTCGTCAGCCCCTCCTGGACGATCCGGTACGCCTCCCGCGACACCGCGGCCGGAACGCCCGCGACGGCCGCGTCCACGCCGTGGTCCAGCTCCACACCCGCGATCTTGGTCTGCTCGACCAGCCGGCCCAGGTCGGCGAGCGTCGGCTGCGGGGTCGTGCGGGCCTTGTCCTCGCGGAGCAGGCCGAGGACGTGGTCGAGGTCGGCGAGGGCGGCCCGCGCGCTCTCCTCGATCGCGGTGAGCGCCTCCCGGGCGAAGTCCGGGTCCCGGTCCAGCACCCGCGACGCCGCGCCCGCCTGGAGCGTCACGACGCTCAGCGCGTGCCCGACCGAGTCGTGCAGCTCGCGGGCCAGCCGGTTGCGCTCGGCGAGCCTGGCGGCCTGCTCCTCCAGCTCGGCGACGCGCTCCTCGGGCGTCGGGCCGAGGAAGTGCGGGGCGAGCACGCTGAGCGTCTTGCCCGCGATCACGATCAGGCCGAGCAGCGCGAGCACCGCGGCCACCCCGGCGGGCGGCCCGAGCCACTGGTAGGGGCTGTGCTTCCAGGCGTACAGCGGGCTGCGCGGGTCGGCCATCACGCCCCAGCCGAAGAACGGGAAGAGCGTCAGGACCACCGCGAACGGCGGCAGCGCCAGGCTGGCCGCCCCGATCACCACCCCGACGTGCAGGTGCAGGCTGAACCACAGGCCGGTGCCGACGCGCGCCCGCAGCGTCCGCGCCACCGGGACGTTCATCGCGGCGAGCGGCCCGCCGAGCAGCTCCTTGACCGCGGTGCCCTCCATCTGCCGCACCCCGGCGACCATGCCGGTCACGACGGCGGCCGGGACGGGCAGCAGCACCATCGCGGCCACCGCCCACGGGCCGTCCAGCGGCGACGGCCCGACCACCACCATCAGCAGGAACCAGTACGGCATCAGCAGCGCCGCGCCCATCACCAGATAGGCCCAGCGGCGCCAGGTCGTGCGGTCGGTGACCGCGCGCAGGAGGGGAACCACGCGACGATCCTTACAGACCCCGTGACCTGCGCGCCTCCCCCGTCCGGGGGGTCACCGGCCGCGCGGGCGGGGGCACCGGCCGCGGGGGCGGCGGGCGCGGGTCACTTGCCGTGCTCCTCCTCGCGGCGCGCGAGGCGGGCGAGGCGGGCGTTGTAGGCGGCGAGCTCGTCGTCGGCCTCGGA
>NZ_JBFAOF010000279.1:0-7924 GCF_040675125.1 Spirillospora sp. NPDC049652
GAACCGGCCCGCGACGTGCCCGGCGGGCAGTGCCGCGAAGTCGCCCAGCGTCCGGATGCCGAGCCGGTCCAGCAGGCCGGCCAGGTCGGGACGGTCCAGGACCGCCATCGGGTAGGGCGCGAGGAACGCCGCCGCGCCGCCGGGCGGGACCACCACGCCGCCCTGGACGCGCGCTGCGAGCTCCGCCGCGAACAGGCCGTCCGCGACCCCCACGCCGCAGTCGAAGCCCGCCTCGACCACCGCGTCCTGGAGCAGCACCCGGGCGGCCTCCTCGCCGCCGTAGAACGTCGCGGGGCCGCGCGCCGGCACCGCGCACAGACCCGGCCGGACGACCTCCACCCTCGGCGTCAGCTCGCTGACGGCAGCCGCGATCGCCAGGAACATGCGGCCCTCGGCGTCGGTGTCGCGCGTGCGCACGAGCAGTTCGGGGCAGCGCCGCTGCGCGTCCCGGACCCGCTGGCCGCGCCGGACGCCCTCGGCGCGCGCGGCGGACGTGCAGGCCGCGATCCGCCCATCCTCGACGACGGCCCCCGGCACCGAGGCCTCGATCCCGACCGCCGTCGCCGGCCAGTCGGGGCACCACACCACCAGCACTCTGCTCATGACACCCTCCGGGGCCGGACGACCTCCAGCGCGGGACGTCCCGTCGTGCGGGCGCGCGGAGACTCGGCCGGTTCGACGTGGCCGGAGGCGTTGGGCAGCCACAGCCACTCGCGCCGTCCCGCCCCCGGCGCGTCGTGGCCTTGGGCGACGACCAGCGCCCGCCGTCCGCCCAGGACGCCATGGCCGTATCCGAGGCCCTCCCAGTGGGATTCGGTCACGGCGAGCCGCAACCGCACGCCCGGCCAGTCCCGCGTGGCCGGGCCGGTGAGGGTGAGCACGCTGCCGTGCTTGCGCGCGAGGGCGGTCAGGCGGCGCACGACCGCGGGCGCGGGACGCTCGGGCGGCCGCACCAGGACCAGGCTCACGGCTTCGACCAGCGCCGCGACCACGTCGGGCCAGCGCTCCGCCGGATCGTCCACCAGCAGCAGGCGGCGCGGATCGGCGCCCATGCCGCACGCCGCGAGCACCCCGAACTCGGGCATGCCGACGACCGCGCACCAGCCGTTCGTCCCGCCGGGCGCCGCGCCGCCCGGTTCCGCAGCGGTTTCGACCGGTTCGCCGGTGGCGGCCCCGGCGACCAGCGCGACGCCCAGGGACGCCGAACCGGAACCGTCCAGCCCGACGACGGAACCGGGCCGTGCCACGTTCTTCCTGGTCAGCGGCAACTTCGCCGCCTTCACCTTCATCAACCCGCTGCTGCGCGAGGTGGCCGGGCTGCCGAAGAACTCGGTCGGCGCACTGCTCCTGCTGTTCGGCGCGGCCGGGATCGCGGGCAACTTCCTCGCCGGCATGCTGCTCTCCCGCGACATCCGGCGGACGATCCTCATCCTCAGCCTGACCCTCGCGGCCGTCCTCGCGCTGTTCCCGCTGGTGGGCGCGAACCCGGTCGGCGGCGTCGCCCTGCTGGTCCTGTGGGGGCTGGCGTTCGGCGGCATCCCGGTCAGCGTGCAGACCTGGATCCTGCGCTCCGCCCCCGACGCGGCGGAGGCCGCCACCGCCCTCAACACCAGCCTGTTCAACCTGGCGATCGCCCTCGGCGCCCTCTTCGGCGGCCTGGTGGTCGACCACGTGGCGCTGCGCGGCGTCCTCTGGCTCGGCGCCGTCCTGATCCTCGGCACCTCCACCGCCGTCTACCGCGCCCGCCAGAAATAGCCCGTCCCGCCGGAACCGCTCGAACCGCTCCGACCGCCCGAGCTGCCGGGCCCGCCTTGACTAGGCGGGCCCGGCCTCGGCTTTCAGGCCGCGGGCCATCTGGAGGCACAGCGTGTCGAGGAAGGCGGGGACGTCGATGTCCTCCCCGGAGCGACGGGCCTCTTCGATGCGGGCCCGGACGGCGCTGTAGTGCGGGTCGGCCGTGCCCTGCGATTCCAGGAGGGCGAGCGTCCGGCGCGCGGCGTCCATCAGACGGAGCGGGCCGTCAGGCTCGGCGGCCAGCAGCAGGTCGCGACCGCTGTGCAGCAGGTGGGCGGCCAACTGGACGAGCTCGGTCTCCAGCCCGGACGTGTCAGGCGTAGCTGTCATAGCGGACCACCTCTTCGATGGGGCGTCGGACGGACGGCTGCGGCGGGTGGGCCGGGTGCCCGGCGGCCACCAGCATCACCGGTTCGAGATGCGCGGGCAGGTCCAGCAGCACGCGGACCGGCTCGGGCAGGAAGCTGGAGGACGGGCACGCGCCCAGGCCGAGCGCGTGCGCCGCGAGCAGGAAGTTCTCCACGGCCATGGCGACGCACAGCTTCCCCTCTCGGCGGGTGCGCGCGTCCTCCACGTCGGCGTACCGGGAGTGGTCGAGGCAGGCGATCAGGAGCAGGGACGGGACCCCGATCACGCCAGGCGCGAACGCCCGGACCGAGAGCAGGCGCCGCGGCTCGCGGACGATGATGAACGCCCACGCCTGAAGGTTCGCGCCGTTGGGAGCCGCCACCATCGCGGCGGCGAGCGCCTCGGCGTCGGCGTCCGAGACGGGCTCGCCGGTGAAGTCGCGGACCACGCTCCGCGTCCGGATGACCCGCAGGGCTTCGGCGGGGTCCGCGCGGGGGCCGAGCGGTGGTTCGGCGGGCGCGGCCGCCGGCGGGATCGTGTGGGTGGACATACGGGCCTCTTCCTCCTTGAGGCGGGACCGGCCGCCGGTGTCAGGACGCCGCGGCGCCCACGCCGGCTTCCGCGGACTTCAGGGCGCCGTCCATCTGGAGGCACAGCGAGTCGAACAGGGCGGGGACGTCGACCTCCGCCTTGGAGCACACGGTCTCCTCAAGGCGCGCGAGGACGGCGGCGAGGTCCGGGTGGAGCGCGCCGTCCACCGCCAGGACGAGCAGCGCCCGGCGCGACGCGTCCAGGAGGCGGAAGGGGCCGTACCGCGTCGGGTCGTCCACCAGGGAACGGGCGCTGGCCAGCAGGTACGCGGCGAGCCGGGCGAGTTCGGTCTCACGCGGCGCGGAGTCGGACGGAGCGTTCATGGCGGACCACCTCGTCGGTGTCGTCGGTTCGGGGAACACGGGTTTCGGCGGCGCGGGCTTCTAAGGACCGAGGCGGTCACCACGTCACGGGGATCGCCAGGGGCGTCCGAAACCCGGCGCCCTCCGTCCACCGCAGGTCGTCTGCCGGGACGGCCAAGCGCAGGGCCGGGGAACGCTCGGCCAGCGCGCCGACCACCGCCTCGATCTGCATCCGGGCGAGCCGGTTCCCCGGGCAGAAGTGGGTGCCGTGACCGAAGCCGAGTTGGCCGGGAGCGTCCCGTCCGGGCGCGAAGACATCGGGTTCGGGGAAGGCGTCCGGGTCGTGGTTGGCCGCCTCCAGCGAGACCAGGACGAGTTCGCCCGCCCTGATCACCAGGCCGTCCAGGTCAACGTCCTCGGTCGCCAGGCGCTTGGCCCCGCCGGTGGCCATCGGGGTGAAGCGCAGCAGCTCCTCGGCGGTCGCGGGGACGAGGCCCGGATCGTCGCGCACGGCCCGCACGGCCTGCGGATGGCGCAGCAGGGTGACCAGGGCGCCGCTCAGGAAGCTCGACGAGGTCCGGTACCCGGCCAGGAACATCGAGACCCCGAAGACGGCCAGGTCGCGCGGGTCGAGAACGCCGGGAGCCGCGACCTTCCTGACCAGGTGGTCACCGGGAGCGGCGACCAGCTCGGGCAGGCGGCGCAGGAAGAACCGGTAGATCTCGTCCTGCGCGGTGGCGACGTCCCCGAGGCCGTGGCGGCTGAAGCCGGGGCCCCACGACAGGGCGGCGTCCGCCCATCCGTTCAGCCGGGAAAGCTCGTCCTCCCGCAGGTCGCCCAGGAGCACGCGGCAGCTGACCGCGAAGGGCAGCCGCAGGGTCAGCCCGGCCCGCAGGTCGGCAAGCGCGCCGTCGCGGACCAGGGCGTCCAGCAGGTGACGCGCGTGGTCGGCCGTCCATTCCCGGTGCAGCTTCACCGCCCGCGGGCCCAGCGCGTCCGCGACCACCTTGTGGAGACCGGCGTCCTTGAGGGCGGTGACGATGTCGCCCGTGCCCTCGGGCGCGCGCAGTGGCAGTGGCTCCTGACGCGGCGCGTCGGGGTCGAGCGCCGCGGTGAGGCTCATCCGCGGATCGCCCAGCACGCGGCGGGCCAGGTCATAGCGGGTGACGAGCCAGGCCCGGTCGCCGTTGGCGGTGGTCACCCGGACGGCCGGTGCGCCGGCCGCGCGCGCGTCGGCGTACTCGGGCGCGAGGGCGAACCCCCAGTCCCCGAACGGGAAGGGAGGCGCGTCCTCGGCCACGGCGCTCTCGGAGGCCGTCACGGCGCGAGCGGTCCGTCGGCCAGCGGGCGGGCCACGGCGTGGCCCTGCAGGGGCGAGACGTCGAGGTGCGGTGAGGCGAACATCAGCTCGGCCATCGGCAGCCGCTGGTGGTACACCGCCACCGAGGAGGGCACGCCCAGGATGCCGGGGGTGTCGAGGCACCACGGCATCTCGGCGATCAGGTAGTTCTTGCCCTCGTCCACCTGCGCGAAGCTGGGCTCCTCCGCCTTCAGGTAGACCTTCAGCACCTTGCGGCTGGCCTGGAGGAACACCTCCCGGAGCGCGGGGTCCTCGGCGACCGCCCGGTGCGCCTCCGCGCGCAGCCGCGCGTAGACGGGATGGTCGAGGAAGTTCGACAACAGGTGGATGCGCTGCCGGAGCGGCGGGACGCCGGCCTCCTCCCAGGCCCGGGAGATGCGGCGGAACGTCTTGCCCGCCTTGTAGCTCGCGTTCTTCCGGGCCTTGTCCGGGGACTGGCCGAGCGCCTGGTAGGTGTGCACCAGCGACGCGTCCGGCACGATGACGTCCACCCTGGCGAACGTGGCGCCCGCCCAGCGCAGCAGGGCCGACAGCCGCTCCCGGTTGAAGTAGCCGTTGCCCGGGCTGACGCCGACGAGCACGTGCTCGGCCCGCTCGCACAGCCGCGCGCAGTTGTCGGTGTACGGCGTCATCGTGAAGGACGCGGTCCCAGCCCCCGCGACAGCCTCTTGCATAGTGGTGAGCCTCTCTGACCGACGGTAATCACTCGATGTATATCCCTGCGCACACTGGGTTAACTCGTCAGGGCGCTAAGGGGTGGTCGGGCGAGTCGGCCGGTTTGCTACCGTCACGCGTTTTGGGCGTCGAGAGAGATCGGTACTCACAGTGATCACCAATCCGGAGGTCGGGGCCGCGCTGCAGCGGCTCGGACGGCCGATGCGCATGATCGTCACGGGCGGCGGGACCGGCGGGCACACCTATCCCGCGCTGACCGCCGTCCGCACGCTGCAGGGGGAGCTGGCGGCCGCGGGACTGCCGCCCGCCGAGGTGCTGTGGATCGGCCAGGCGGACAGCCTGGAGATGCGGGTCGCGGGGGAGCAGGGGATCGCGTTCGAGGCGGTCGCGACCGGCAAGATCCGGCGGCACTCCAACCCGCTGCGGATGCTGTCGGTGTCGAACATCCGGGACATGGCGAGGGTGCCCCTGGGCGTGTTCCAGGCACGGTCGGTGATGCGGCGGTTCCGGCCGGACGTCGTGCTCGCGACCGGCGGGTACGTGGCGGTGCCGGTGGGAGTGGCGGCCCGGATGCGGCGGCGGCCCCTGGTGGTGCACGAGCAGACCGTCCGGCTGGGGCTGACCAACCGGCTGCTGGCCAAGAGGGCGACGCGGATGGCGGTGTCCTCGGAGTCGACGCTGCCGCTGCTGCCCGCCGCCGCGCGCGACGGCGCCGTGGTGACCGGGAACCCCGTCCGGCCGGAGGTCCTGGCGGGGAACGCGGACAAGGCGGCCGCGATGCTGGGCCTGGACCGGCGCTTCCCCACGGTGTACGTCACCGGCGGGGCGCAGGGGTCGCAGCAGATCAACCGCCTCGTGGTGGAGATCCTGCCGTGGCTGCTGACCGGCGCCAACGTCGTGCACCAGTGCGGACCGGCGAACGAGGAGGAGATCCGGCGCGCGACGGCGGGCCTGCCGCAGGGCCGGTACCGGCTGGCGGGGTACGTGGGGCCTGAGCTGCCCGACATCCTCGCGCTCGCGGACGTGGTCGTCTCCCGGAGCGGCGCGGGCACCATCGCCGAGCTGACCGCGCTCGGGAAGCCCGCCGTGCTGCTTCCGCTGGCCAGTTCGGCGGGCGGGGAGCAGGCGCACAACGCCGAGCACCTGGAGCAGGCGGGGGCGGCGCGGGCTCTGCTCGGCGAGGTCACCGCCCGGCAGCTCGCCGACGCCGTCGGGCCGATCCTGGGCGACCCCGCGCAACGCGCCGAGATGGCGCGGCGGGCACGCGCGCTCGGCCGGCCGGACGCCGCCGCGCGCCTGGTCGACGTGGTTCTGGCGGTCGCGCTGAGCTAGGCGGCGGGGCCCGCGGCGGGATCACCCGCCGCGGGGCCCGTCCCGGTGTCAGCCGTAGCGCTTCATCTCGTGGAAGAAGCCGGGGACCTCCTGCAGCTCACCGGCCGCCGTGACGTGGTCGTACACGTGGCGGGCGACGGCCAGGTCGAGGACGCCGAGGCCGAACGGGGAGAAGACGACGGGCTTGTCGGCGGGCGGGACGACCTTCCCGACGAGCACGTCGTACAGCGTCCCGGCCACGAACTCCCGGTGCCCGACGCGCTGCTCGGCCAGGTGCGGGGACGTGTTGGCCTTCATGCAGTGCTCGACGTCGTCCACGACGTTGCAGGACGCCAGGATGATCTCCGGGGACAGGTCGCGCAGCGACACGTGCAGGACGAGCGGGTTGTGCGCGAACCAGGCCGGGTCGTGGACGTGCGGCTCGCCCGCGACCGTCGCGAACACGATCAGGTCGGACGAGCGGACGAGGCTCTCGGCCTCGTCGTGGATGGTGACCGTGCCGGTCTCGGTGCGTCCCAGGTACTCCTGGAAGCCCTCCGCGTGCTCCCGCTTCAGGTCGAAGACGCCCAGTTCGTCGAACTCGAACCCGTTCGCGGCGAGGTAGGTGTGGATGTACCGGGCGATGAGGCCGACGCCGAAGAAGCCGACGCGGCGGGGCCGGGAGCCGCGCGCGTCGGCGATGCGCGCGGCGGCCAGCGCGGCGGACGCGGCGGTCCGGGCGGCGCTGACGATGGACGACTCCAGGCACGCGAACGGGTAGCCGGTCTCGGTGTCGTTGAGGATCAGCACGGCCGAGGCGCGCGGGACGCCGTTCGCCACGTTGCCGGGGAACGAGGAGATCCACTTGATGCCGTGCGCGTTCACCTCGCCCTTGACCGACGCCGGCAGCGCGATGATCCGGTCGGCGGGACGGTCCGGGAAGCGCAGGAAGTAGGAGTCCGGGTTGACCGTCGCGCCCTCGCCGTGCAGCCGGTAGGCGGCCTCGACCATGGCGGTGACCTCGGTCTCGCGGCCGTGCACGGCGCCGTGCACCTGCGCGCCGGAGATCACGGCGAAGGACGGGGTCTGGGACATCAGGGTGCGCTCCTCTGCGGTTTCGCGGACGGGGACGAGACGGAAGGGGAAGGGGCCGGTCAGGGCCGGACGCCGAGGACGTCGATGTCCGGCACGCCCAGGCCGGGGGCGTCCGGCAGGCCGGGGAAGTGCTCGGCGAGCCAGCCCTCCTCGTAGATCGAGTCGAGGTAGCGCTCGCCGAGGTCGGGCGCGATGGCGACGGCGACCGGGCGGCGCCCGCCGGCGGGGCGCCGGGCGGCGAGCCAACGGGCCGCGCCGGACACGACGGTTCCGGTGGAGCCGCCGAACAGGAAGCCGCGCGCGGACAGCCGGTGCACCGTGCGGATCGTGTCCGGCTCGGGGACGTGCACGACGTCGTCGACGTACGACTCGTCCACGAGGGCGGGCCGGGCGCTCGTGCCGAGGCCGGGGACCATGCGCCGTTCGGCGGCCTCCCCGAACGGCGCAT
>NZ_JBFAOF010000280.1:0-7923 GCF_040675125.1 Spirillospora sp. NPDC049652
CGCGTCCCGCTGCGGACGCTGTTCGCGCTGCCGTCCGCGCGGACGGCCCTGCCGGTGATGGTGGCGGCGCAGGTCGTCATGTTCGGCGTGATGACCGCCGCGCCGGTCGACATGCACATGCACGGGGACGGACTCGCCGCTGTCGGGGAGACCCTCGCCGCTCACACGCTCGGCATGTTCGCGCTGTCGCCGATCACCGGACGCGCGGTGGACCGCTTCGGGGGATGGCTCGTCACGCGCGCGGGACTGGTCGTCCTGGTGGTCTCGACCGGGCTCGCGGGCGTTTTCCCGGACGCGCGGATGCTGACGCTGTTCCTGCTCGGATACGGCTGGAACCTGTGCTTCGTCGGTGGCAGCGCCCTCCTCGCCGTGGGCCTGCCTCCGGCGGAGAGTGCTCGCCTGGAGGGCGCGGTGGACGCGACCGTCTGGTCGCTCGCGGCGGTCGCCTCGCTGCTTTCCACGATCGTCCTCGCGCACGCGGGCGCGAGTGCGCTGGCCTTCGGTGCGAGCGTGCTGGCGCTGCTGGTTCTGGCCGGTCAGCAGGCGGTACGGAGACCCGCGAGCGTGGCGAGCCGCTGATGGGAGTCCAGGCGCGCGGCACGGTCGTAGGTGCTGGTGTGGACGAGGAACTCGTCCGCGCGCGTGCGCGTGAGGAGCCGGTTCAGTTCGTCCGCGACCTCCTCCTCGGTGCCGTGGACATGGCCGCGCATGGAGTCGTCAAAGATGCGGCGCTGCCGGTCGGTCATGGTCAGCGCCTCGACGCGTGAGGCGGGGATGAGGGGCGGGAACTCGCCGTGCGTCCGGGAGTAGGCGTTGGCCCACGCCTCCGGGATCAGCATGCGGCGGGCCTCTTCCGTGGTGTCGGCTATGGCGACCGTCCCGGAGACGATGACGTACGGCTCGTCCTCCTGCGCGGACGGGCGGAACGCCTCCCGGTACCGGTCGATCGCGGCGACCATGGCGTCCTCGCCTCGCGCGGGCGCGATGACGAGCGGCAGCCCGAGCTGGGCCGCCAGCTCGGCGCCCTTGCCGGTGGCCAGGACGAACGCGGGCACACGCGTCCCTTCGGCCGGCCACGCGTGCACACCCGGATGGACGTCCTGCTCGCCGGTGAAGTAGCCGAGGAGCTCGTGCACCTGCGCGGCGAAGTCGGCGGCGTCCTCGCGGTCGTGCCCGAGCGCGCGCCGGACGCCGCCGGTGAACCCGACGGAACGTCCGAGGCCCATGTCGACGCGGTCCGGGTAGAGCGAGGCGAGCACGCCGAACTGCTCGGCGACGACGAGCGGGCGGTGGTTGGGCAGCATCACCCCGCCCGTCCCGACGCGCACGCGCGAGGTCGCCGCCGCGACCGCCGCCGCCAGGACGGTCGGCGCGGACCCGGCCACCCCGGGGACGCTGTGGTGCTCGGCCACCCAGAACCGGTGGAAGCCCAGCTCCTCGACCTGCCGGGCGAACGCGACGGTGTCCCGGAGCGCCCTCGACGGCTCCTCGCCGTCCCGGGTGCGGGAGCGGTCCAGGACCGACCAGCGGATGCTTCGCAGTGGATCACTCACCTCCAGGACAACGCGCGGCGCGCCGGGACATTCCTGTATTTGACTTAGAGGTACAGAACTGGTTGGGTCGACGATGTGGGCAGACCGAAGCAGTTCGATCCGGACGTCGCCGTCGAGCAGGCGGTGGACGTCTTCTGGCGCAAGGGCTACGGCGCGACGACGCCGCAGGATCTCGTCGTCGCGCTCGGCATCGGCAAGGGCAGCCTGTATCACGCGTTCGGCAGCAAGCACGCGCTGTTCGAGAGGGCGCTGGAGCGCTACCGCGACGACCAGGCGGCCGGGCTGATCGAGCTGCTGCAGCGTCCCGTCCCGGTGCGGGAACGGCTGCGGACGGCCCTGGAGTTCCTCGTCGAGGCGAACGTCCGCGACCCGCGCGGCTGCATGGTGGTGAACACCGCGACCGAGCTGGGCGGCGGCGCCGACCCCGAGGTGGGGGCGGTGGTCCGCAGCCAGTTCGGGCGCACCGCGGCCGCCTTCCAGGGGGCCGTGGAGGAGGGGCAGCGCTCGGGGGAGATCGACCCCGGCCGCGATCCCGGCACGGTCGCCAGCATGATCCTCAGCACGCTGCTGGGGTTGCAGGTCCTCGCCAGGTCGGGCGAGGGAAGGGAACGGCTCGACCAGGTGGTCGAAGGTCTGCTCGACTCCCTGTAACACCACAAGGCCGGCGTCTCGCGCGTCGGCCTCTCTCACGGCCTTGTTCTGTACCTCCAGGTCAAGAAAGGTGTCCGTCATGGACCTCGCACTGTCCGGCAAGACCGCCGTCGTCACCGGAGCCAGCCGCGGCATCGGCCTCGCCACCGTCCGCGCCCTGATCGCCGAGGGCGTCACCGTCGCCGGAGCCGCCCGCACGGCCACCGCCGAGCTGAAGGAGACGGGCGCGATCCCGATCCAGGTCGACCTGTCCGCCGACGCGGGCGCGCGCGAGCTGGCCGACCGCGCCGCGGCCGAGCTCGGCGGGGTCGACCTGCTCGTCAACAACGTCGGCGGCGGCGACGCCGTCGAGGTGCGCGGCTTCGCCGAGGTGCCCGACGAGGAGTGGCAGGCCAACCTCGACATCACGCTGCTCAGCGCCGTCCGGGTGTCCCGCGCGATCCTGCCCGGCCTCGCGGAGCGGCGCGGCGCCGTCGTCAACGTCTCGTCCATCGGCGCGCGGCTGCCCGCCGCCGGGCCGGTCGCCTACAACGTCGCCAAGGCCGGCCTCACCGCGCTCGGCAAGGCCCTCGCCGAGGAGTACGGCCCGCGCGGCGTCCGGGTGAACACCGTCTCGCCCGGCCCCGTCCGCACCGCCATCTGGGAGGGGCCGGACAACTTCGGCGCCCGCCTCGCGGAGAGCTTCGGTGTCCCGCACGAGGAGTTCCTCACCCAGGTTCCGCAGGTCATGGGCATGACCACCGGCCGCCTCACCGAACCCGAGGAGGTCGCCGCCCTGATCACCTTCCTGCTGTCCGACGTCGCGTCCAGCATCACCGGCTCCGACCACCTCATCGACGGCGGCGTCGTCAAGACCGCCTGACCAGGCCGAGCCGGGCCGAGCCGGGCCGAGCCGGGCCGAGCCGAGCCGGGCCGGGCCGAGCCGGGCCGAGCCGGGCCGAGCCGAGCCGGGCCGAGCCGAGCCGGGCCGAGCCGGGCCGGGCCGCGCCGTCCCTTCCCGCCGCCCCCCTGGGCCTCCGACCCGTGCCGCCGCATCACACCGCCCCTCAGAGCGGAGGCTGGTGATGCGTGCGGACGCCGGGCGGGAGCAGGGGGAGACGGAGGGGAGGGGCGAAGGGGGAGAAACAGGGAGACGGCGGGGGAGAGACGGGGAGACGGAGGGAGACCGGGGAGGGGCGCGGTGTGCTCGTCCGGGTCACTCGGGGTTGGTGACGCGGGCGAGGACGACACCGCCGATGATCAGGGCCAGGGCGGCGAGCCGTCCGGCGCTGACCGGGTCCCGCTGGAAGGCGATGCCGAGCGCGATCGCGCCGACCGCGCCGATGCCGGTGAAGACCGCGTAGGCGGTCCCGACCGGCAGGCCGCGCATGGCCAGCGACAACAGGAAGATCGACGCCGCGCCGAGCAGGAAGCAGGCCAGCGTGGGCCACGGCCGGGTGAAGTTCTCGGTCGGCCGGATGCTCTGCGAGAACGCGATCTCCACCAACCCGGCCAGCCCGAGGAACAGCCAGTTCACGTCAGTAGTCCTTGGCGAGGGTGCGGGCGGTGTCGAGGGCGGCGGCGAGGGACTCGTCGTGCTTGGCGCGCAACGCGGACAGGGAGGGGTCGACGCGGGCGTTGACCAGTTCCGCGTGGACGAACGTGGTGTCGTCCACGCCGAAGTGGCCCTTGAAGAAGGCGCGCAGGAAGGGCTCCTGGTAGTCGAACGGCTGCTTGGGAGCGCCCGGGCCGTACGCGCCGCCACGCGCGGACGCCACGACGAACCGCCGCGGCGCGAGCGAGACGCGCGGGAACGTCACCTGGTCGAGCCATGCCTTGAGGGCGGAGGGGACCGAGTAGTTGTACATCGGCGTCGCGATGAGGATCACGTCGGCGGCGAGCAGTTCGTCCAGCAGCGGCTGGACGATCGCCCACGCCTCGCGCTGCGCGGGGGTGCGCACGCCCTCGTGCAGCCGCGCCGGGTCGGAGATCTGGTGCCGCAGCGCGTAGTCGCACAGCTCCGTCCACGCCTCGGTGATGTGCGGGACGGGGTCGGCCGCGAGGTCGCGCAGCACGTAGGGGTCGTCGGGGTGGGCCTCGCGCCAGGCGTCGGCGAAGACGTCGCCCACGCGGCGGCTGAACGAGTCGCGGCGGGCGCTGGCGGTGAGGTGCAGCAACGAGGGCACGGCAGGCTCCTTGAGTAAGTGGACGGTCTGTCCGCTTATGACTGTAGACGAGAAGTGGACGCCTTGTCCACTTCTGCTCGCGTGGGTTAGGGTCACGCCCATGAACCTGCTCCCCGACCAGCCGGAACGTCCCCGCGAACGCGCGGACGCCGCCCGCAACCGGGCGCGCGTTCTGGAGGCCGCCGCCGAACTGTTCGCGGCCCGCGACCCCCGCGCGGTGACCATGGACGACGTCGCCAAGGCCGCCGGAGTCGGACGCGGCACCCTCTACCGGCGCTTCCCGGACGTGGCGTCCATCGCCCGCGCCCTCCTCGACGAGCACGAACGCGCCCTCCAGGAGAAGCTCCTGCGCGGCGAACCGCCGCTCGGCCCCGGCGCGCCTCCCGCCGAGCGCCTGGCCGCCTTCTACGCCGCCATGGTCGAGCTCCTGGACGCCCACATCGCGCTCGTCCTCGGCGCCGAGACCGGCCCCCGCCGCTTCGAGGCCGGCGCCTACGGCTTCTGGCGAGCCCACGTCCGAGCCTTGGCCCTCGCCCACATGTCCGGGCAGAGCCCGCGCGACGGCCTTGGGGATGTGGACGTGCTGGCGGACGTCCTGCTGGCCCCGCTCGCGTCGGAACTGTACGAGCGCCTGCGCGCCGACGGCCGAACGCCCGACGAGATCACCGCGACGCTCACCACCCTGGCCTTCCGCGTTCTCGGCTAAGCGGTGTTGACCGCAGTGCGTCGGCGGGCCTGTGAGGAGTGCCGACGCGGGCGGTGGGTCAGAGGGTGGCGGGGCCGCCGGTGGTTCTCAGGGTTGCGAGGGTGGCGTCCAGGAAGGCGCGGGTGCGGGCGGTCTCGGCGGCGGTGCGCCAGACGAGGGCGACGTCGCTGGGCGGGGCGTCCTCGATCGGGACGTAGGAGACGGCGGCGTAGGCGTAGGCGCAGCAGACCGAGCGCGGCACCGGGGTGATGCCCTCGCCGGACGCGACCAGCGTCATCATCTCCTGCAGCGTCTCCACCGCCTGCTCGCGCCGGACGGCGTGGCCGGACGGGGTGACGGGCGGGATCTGGGCGTCCCACCAGTAGGACGGCGCGGGCCCGCGCGCCGCGAACGAGGTGTCGCGGGACAGGTCGTCCAGCCGCACCGACGAGCGGCCTGCGAACGGGTGGCCGGACGAGACGGCCAGCATCCGCGAGTCGGTCAGCACGACGGGGCCCACGGTCAGGTCGGGCTCGGCGACCGGGAGGCGGGTGAGGAGCAGGTCCACGGTGCCGTCGCGGAGGGCGCCGAAGGGGTCGCCGAGGTGGACCTCGCGCATCCGCACCTCGGTGCCCGGGTGCGCCGCGCGGAAGGCGGCGACGATGCGCGGGGTGAGTTCGCCCTGGGACGCGCCGAGGAAGCCGATCGTGAGGGTGCCCGCCACGCCCCGCGCCATGGCGGCCGCCTCGGCTTCGGCGCGCTCGACCGCCGCCCAGGCGGGGGCGAGGTCGTCGTGGAGCTGCTTGCCGACCGGGGTGGGGACGACGCGGCGGCTCGTCCGCTCGAAGAGGGGCGCGCCGATGCGGCGCTCCAGCTTCTTGAGGGTCTGCGACACGGCCGCCTGGGAGAGCCGCAGGCGTTCGGCGGTGCGGCCGAAGTGCAACTCGTCCGCGAGGGCCAGGAAGACCTCGATCTCCTGCCGCTCCATGCGCCCACCTCCGTCGATAAGCCCGCATGATAGATCGTTCGCGAGATCGGCGTTGTTCCCGGTCAGCGCCGGACCGAGGCTGGACGCATGACGAACACGATCACCGCGAACGCGACCTCGAAGACCCTCACCATCGGCGGCGACCTGACCGTCCGCCGGATCGGGCTCGGCACGATGCGCCTCGCCGACGGCCCCGGCCGTCCCGCCGATCCGGCCGCCGGGCCGATCTGGACTCCGCCCGCCGACCGGGCCGCCGCGCTCGCGCTGCTGCGCGAGGCCGTCGAGCTGGGCGTCCAGCTCATCGACACCGCCGACGCGTACGCGCTGGGCGGGGGAGAGGAGCTGGTCGGCGAGGCCCTGCACCCGTACCGCGAGGACGTCGTGGTCGCGACGAAGGTGGGGGTGGCGCGCCCGTCGGCGGCCGAGTGGGTGCCGCTCGGCCACCCCGCCTACCTGCGGCAGCAGGCGGAACTGAGCCTGCGGCGGCTGCGCACCGACCGGATCGACCTGCTCCAGTTGCACCGGGTCGACCCGTCCGTCCCGCTGGAGGACCAGGTCGGCGCGCTGAAGCAGCTCCAGGACGAGGGCAAGGTGCGGCACATCGGCCTGTCGGAGGTGACCGCCGAACAACTCGACGCGGCCCGCGCGGTCGCGCCGATCGCGGCCGTCCAGAACCTGTACAACCTCGCGGCCCGCGACCACGACCCGGTCGTGGACCACGCGGAGCGCCACGGCATCGCGTTCCTGCCGTTCTTCCCCGTCGCGATGGGCGCGCACGCGGCGCCCGGCGGGGCGGTCGCCGAGGTCGCGGCGGAGCTCGGCGCGACTCCGGCGCAGACCGCGCTGGCCTGGCTGCTGCGGCGGTCCCCGGCGCTGCTGCCGATCCCCGGCACGACCTCGCCGGCGCACGTCGCCGAGAACCTCGCCGCGCTCGACCTGGAGCTGACCGCCGACCAGGCCGCCCGGCTCGACGCCCTCGCGGGCTAGGAGGTGCCGAGGAGCGGGCCGATCAGTTCCAGCAGGCGGGACGGCTCGACCGCGTCGCCCAGGGCCTCGATCTCGCCGGGGGAGAGCCACGCCATCCCGAGGAAGGTGGCGTTCTCCTCCGGCGAGAAGGCGGTCGGACGGACGTCCGGGGTGCCGTCGAAGCGGGCCAGGAAGAACGGCTCGGTCTTGAGGTAGCGGGTGCCGAGCCACCGGAAGTCGCGTTCGACCGGCACCGCCGCGTCCCGGACGGACGACCCCGGCAGTCCGGTCTCCTCGTGCAGCTCGCGCCGGGCGGCCTCGATGTCGGACTCGCCGGGTTCCACGCCGCCGCCGGGCGGCTCCCAGAACCGGTGGTGGTCGCGGGGGTCCTGCCAGCGCATCAGCAGGATGCGGCCGGCGCCGTCCACGCAGATGATCCGCACGGCCGGACGCGCCGACCAGCCTTCAGGCCCTTCGCTCTCCATGCGACGCCCTCCTCGCGACTCCCGCCCAGCCCATGATGACGCCGGGGAAGCCCGGTGCGGGCCGTCGCGCCCGGAACCAGCCGCCGCGCGACGGGCTCGGCGGTCCGTCCCGATCTGCTCCGGTTGGCCCGGAACAGGGCCGCGACGTGGGGGAACTTCAGCGCCCGGAGGGCGGCGCGCGTAAGCTCGGAGGCTCATTCCGGACGTCCCACCGCGGCGAAAGTGAAGTCATGACCCAGCAAGATCAGCGCGAGTTCGTCCTCACGCTCTCCTGCCCGGACCGTCCGGGCATCGTGGCCGCCGTCTCGGGAGCGCTGGCCGAGCGCGGCTGCAACATCCTGGAGAGCCAGCAGTTCGGCGACCTCGACACCGCCACGTTCTTCATGCGCGTCCAGTTCAGCGCCCCGGCGGACGTGGACGCCGACGGGCT
>NZ_JBFAOF010000281.1:0-7881 GCF_040675125.1 Spirillospora sp. NPDC049652
GTGGGGCCGAGCAGCAGCGCGACCGGCAGCGCGGCGAGCGAGGCGGCCAGCACCGTGGCGCTGAAGCCGAGCCCGGCGTGCGCGGTGCCGAAACCGATCAGGCCGCCGCTCATCGCGCCCACGCACCAGCCCGCGTGCATGGACGACAGGATCGACCGCTTGTAGGCCTGCTCGACCACGCTGGCCTGCGCGTTCATGGCGATGTCGGTGATCCCGAAGGTCATCCCGAACAGCGCCACGGCCCCGAGCAGCACCCCGTAGGTCGGCGCGTAGGCGACACCGATGTAGGAGACGGCGGTCAGCGGCAGCGCGACGCGCAGGACGGCCCGGCTGCCGACCCGGCCCATCACGGCCCGCAGGCCCTGCATCGCGACCAGCGCGCCGAGGCCCCAGACGAGGACCACGACGCCGATCTCACCCTCGCTCGTTCCGAACTTGCTCGCGAGTGCGGGCATGCGCGAAGTCCACACACCGCAGAGCAGTCCTGCCAGGGCGAAGGTCAGGAACGTACCCGTGCGCGCGCGCAGCAGCATGGTTCACCTCTTTCTCGTCTAGGTGGGGCAAGGGCCCGGGGGTCGTCGTCCGGGCACGCTGGAACGCTCCAAAGCCCGTGGGGGCGTCCGGAGGCTCGGCGGCGTGCGCCGGGTCGTGCGGTGGGTGGGGTCGTGCTCGGTGGACGAGGCGGGGCGGCCGGGCGTCAGCCCGTGGCCAGTGCCAGAAGCCGGTCCTTCAGTTCCGCGAGCCGTGTCTCGTCGTACAGCCCGGGTCTGTGGCTCAGCACTTCCCAGAGGCCCTCGGCGGCCAGCCGGACGACCATGGCGGTCGCCGGGTCGGGATCCTCACCGCAGGGCCGCTTGTGCCAGCGGCCCATGGCCTCGTTCAGCGGCTCGGCGAGCTCCGGATCGGTGGCCGCGGCCGTGATGGCCGACCATCGCCGGTGCGCCCGCGCCTCGCCGGTGAGGATCTCGAAGGTCGCCAGGACGTAGGCGCGGGTGTAGGACCCCGGGCCGCCGTCGTCGAACGAGCCGATCAGCTCGTCGAACTCCGCGATGACCCGGGCGACCAGCGCCTCGACCAGGGCTTCCTTGGACGGGAAGTGGTAGAGCAGCCCGCCCTTGCTGACCCCGGCGCGCTCGGCGACCGCGTTCAGCGTCAACGCGCGTCCGCCGTGCTCGGAGAGCACGGCCTCGGCGGCGTCGAGGAGGGCTTGCTTCATCATGGCTGCTCCACTGTACCGACCGGACGGTTCAGGCGACAACTCGAAGATCTTCCGTAAAAATCACACCGGGAGCGTAAATATTCCGCTGTGAGCGCGGTCACCCCGCAGGTTCCACCGGGTGGCCGGAAAGCGTCCCGGGCCGGGACGGGACCCGGGCCCCGCGCGGATAACCTGGGGCGCGTGGTGACCTATCTGGACCATGCGGCGACGACCCCCATGCTCCCCGAGGCGATCGCGGCGATGACGGCCGAGCTGGGCGAGCTGGGCAACCCCTCGTCCCTGCACGCGGCGGGCCGCCGGGCGCGCCGGGTGGTGGAGGAGTCCCGCGAGATCGTCGCCGAGGCGTTCGGCGCGCGGCCGAGCGAGGTCGTGTTCACCTCCGGCGGCACCGAGGCCGACAACCTCGCCGTGAAGGGGCTGTACTGGGCCCGCCGCGCCGCCGATCCGGCCCGCGCCCGGGTGCTCGCCGGGGCGGTCGAGCACCACGCCGTCCTCGACACCGTCCAGTGGCTCGGCGCCCACGAGGGCGCCGAGGTCGAGTGGATCCCGTGCGACGACACCGGGCGGGTCCGGCCGGAGGCGCTGCGGGAGATGATCGGCGCCGGCGACGACGTCGCGCTGATCACCGTCATGTGGGCGAACAACGAGGTCGGCACCGTCCAGCCGGTCGCGGAGATCGCCGAGATCGCCCGCGAGCACGGCGTCCCGTTCCACACCGACGCCGTCCAGGCCGCCGGGCACCTCCCGGTCGACTTCGGGGCCAGTCACGCGCACGCGCTGACCCTGTCCGGGCACAAGCTGGGCGGGCCGCTCGGCGTGGGGGCGCTGCTGCTCGCCAAGCCCGGCAAGTTCGGCGGGGTCGATCCCGCCGCGCTGCTGCACGGCGGCGGCCAGGAGCGGGACGTCCGGTCCGGCACCCTCGACACGCCCGCCATCGCCGGGTTCGCCGCCGCCGCTCGGCTCGCCGCCGAGCGCCGCGCGGACGAGGCGGCCAGGCTCACCGTGCTCCGCGACCGGCTGATCGCGTCGGTGCTCGACGCCGTTCCGGACGCCGTCCTCAACGGCGATCCGGTGGACCGGCTGCCCGGCAACGCACACTTCTCCTTCCCCGGCTGCGAGGGCGACGCCCTGCTCATGCTGCTGGACGCGCGCGGCATCGCCTGCTCGACCGGTTCGGCCTGCTCGGCGGGCGTCGCCCAGCCCAGCCACGTCCTGCTGGCGATGGGCGCGACGCCCGAACGCGCGCGCGGCTCGCTCCGCTTCACCCTCGGGCACACCTCCACCGACGCGGACGTGGACGCCCTGGCCGAGGCCCTTCCGCCCGTCGTCGAACGCGCCCGCCGGGCCGGCCTCAGCTGACCTCAGGCCCGGTCGGCCAGCACGTGCGAGGCCGAGACGATCTCCAGGACGGGCAGGGCGGCCAGCGGCGCGAGCGCGTGCTCGAAGAGCTGGAGCCGGGCCGGCCCGCGCCACGCCTGCCGCACCGTGATCCCGGCGGGTTCCGTCCGGACCAGGCCCCGGGGGCCCGTCCCGGACGCGCCGCTCCCGGGCTTCACCGCGAACGTCGGCCTGGTGATCTGCTCGCGGGCCTCGCCGAGGTTCATCGGCGCGTACTCGTAGGGCATCGTCGCCGTCGCGACGCGCTGGGTGCCGCAGTCCAGGGTGCCGACGAGCGTGTCCTCCTCGACCACCAGGTGGGGCGTGCCGGCGCTTTCCGGGGAGGCCGGCGGGACGTGTCCGGCGGGAAGGGCGTCGATACCGCACAGGTGGATGGCGTGCAGGTACTCGCCGTCCTCACCGCCGTACCGGACGGCGACGACCTGGCAGGCCTCGGTCCGGGGGCCGGAGCCGTCCGGGTCGTCCAGGTTCGCGATCTCGAACCGGACGAGCGGCTCGGCGACCTCCAGCGGCTCAGGGACGACGGCGCGGAGCGCGTCCGGGTCGCTGCGGTAGACGATGCTGAGGTACTCGCGGTCGACCAGCCGGGGCGCGCCGCGCGACCGGTCGGTGAGCGGGGGCACGGCATAGCGGGTCGTGGCATGGGGGAGCGGGGAGGCGGGGGCGCGCAGCAGTTCTTCCGGCTTCATCGGCACTCCTCGGACGGGCCCGCGTGAACGAGGCCGCTTGGACGAGGCCGCTTGGACGAGGCCGCTCGGACGGGCCACTGGGACCAGGCAGCTCGAAGGCGAGGCAGCTCGAAGGCGAGGCCGCCCCCGGCCCGTCCCGTTGGACACGAAATGTCACATAGGCGTCGCCAAGCGCTATATCTAGATGTTCCGCGAGGACGCCGGATAAAACGAGGACGCCCGACAAAACACGGAAGCCCGCGTCCGGGCCCGCACACGGAGACGTGCGCGGACCGCGGACACGGGCTTCGACGCCGGAACGACCGGAAGGGCCGCGGGGACGGCGGTCAGGGCTGGAACGGGGCCAGGGCGCGCCAGCCCGGGTCGGGCGTGGAGGCGACCTTCGCCTTGCCCTCCGCCCACCCGGCGGTGAGCTGGTCGAGCTGGGCGAGGACGCCCGAGTCGGGGTCGGCGTACAGGTGGAAGACCCGCAGGCCGTCGCCGGTCTGCCGGACGACCAGGACCGAGTCCGGCAGCGCGTCCAGCTTCCGCTCGAACTCGCGCAGCGCCGACGCGGACGGCTCGACGGGCAGCCGGTCGGGGTTGGCGTGCTGGTACGGCACCGACACCTCGACGTGCAGGTCGGCGAGCGGGTGGTCCTGCCGGTGGACGGGGAAGCGGATGCCGAACTGGGCGGGGTGCCCGCGCGGCGTGCGGCCCTCGCCCGACAGCCAGGTCGGCTCGCGGAAGTCCTCCACGATCTGCTCGACGACGACGGGCAGCACCGCCGGGGGCAGCGAGTCCACCGGCTCCTCGGCGGCGATCTTCACCTCGCCGATCCAGCGCGCCACGTCGTCCTCGCCGAGCGCCCAGTGCAGCACGTGGAACGCGACCGCGACCTGGTGCTCCTCGGAGACGAACAGGAAGTCGGGGTGGTAGGCGGTGATGTCGACCCGGCCGCGGAACTGGTCGGCCCGCATCCCGAACCGGACGTATTCCAGGTCGAAGTCGTGGTCGCCGAGCTGTAGCTCCTGGCCGAGCATCTCCGGGTCGGCCGGACGCGCGGGATGGAAGTCCCAGCCGCCCGCCGCCGCCCCCTCCGGCGCGGCCCGGTACCAGCGCTCGGCGAGCCCGCGCAGCTCCGGGTCGCCGCCGCCGGAGACGGTCAGCGCGGGCGCGCGCCCCTCCATGCCGCCGATCTCCCACTGCAGGTCCGGATGGATCCGGGCGACCCGGCGGGACAGCTCCTCCATGATCTCCGCGGACAGGCCGGCGACCGCCTCCGGCTCCGCCTCCCCGTCCGACAGCAGCGCCTCGGGCGTGTCGGGCACGGCCGACAGCGACGCCTCGACGTCCGGGCGGGCCCCCGCCCACCACTCCCAGAACTCGCTGATCGCCGGGGTCACGGCGGACGTCGTCTCACGCGGACGGCGGAAGATACCCACCAGTCGTCTCTTCCTGTCTCAGATCGAACGGAGGGGCCCGGGAGGACCCGCTCCGCAACCCTACGCGAGCCCTCGCCCGTCTCGTCATCCATGACCCGCCCGCCCGGAGGGCCGCCGTCCAGCGGTTCGAGCGCCGTCCGGCCCTGTTCACCGCCGTCCGTCCCCGCCGCCGGACGGCAGGGGCGTCCGGCCTCGCGACCGTCCGTAGGGGAACTGCTCCAGACTGATGCTTCCCGTGCCCGCCGGGCCCCCTCTACGCTCTCGCCACCATCGCGAAATCGCTGCGACCGCCCGACCGCTCCAGGCCATTCCAGCCGTTCCGCGGGGACTTCTCGTGCCGATCCACCGGAGGGGTTCATGGACGACTACACCGCCGAGGTCCGGCGCCGCCTGGAAGCCGACGGATGCGTGCTGAGCGACGAGTACGTCGGGCAGTACCCGGCCCTCGTCGGCTACCGGTCGAACTGGCGGATGCTGAACAAGCTGCACCTGGTCACCACCGTCGCGCGGGTGCCGAACGCGAGCCCGGAGACCGTCGACCGGTTCGCCCGGGCGAGCGTCACGCTGGCGAAGCAGCGGTACGGCCAGATGCGCGGGTTGCAGTCGGGCGTCCTGACGCTGCCCGCCCTCGTCGCCGACACCGTGGACGAGGACACCCGGCTGCTCGTGTCCAAGCCGTACCGGCTCCACCTGGGAGGCTTCGCCGCCCTCGCCCGTCCCGTGGTCGTCGACCTGCGGACCGGCGAGGCGCTCGCGTTCCGGGGCTTCCGCCTGTGGGGAGCCGCGTTCCACTCCTACATCCGCGGCAAGGTGAACCTCTACTTCCCGCCCGCGCACGGCCCCTCCGGACCGTCCGGTCACTCCGGTCCGTCCGCCTGACGCGCGTGCGCCGTCCCCTCACCGCACCTTGAGCGAGGCGATCACGGTGCTGATGTCGCGGTAGAGGTCCTTGCGCGAGTCGGGGACGAAGAACCAGAGGACGGCGGGCAGCGCGTGCCCGGTGTCCAGCACGACCACCCCCGACAGGCCGGACCGGCCCGGCGTGCTGAGGCCGACCTTCCGCGTGAGCAGCCATCCCGCGTGGCCGTCCAGCCAGACCGGCCGGGACGCGCGGGCCTCGACGGTCGCCCAGGGAATGCTGCTCTCATGGTGGTCGTAGGCCTTGGCGGCGAGGGACCGGAGCCAGTCCCAGCCCCGTCCGGTCACGGCCGGATAGTCCTGGACGGGACCCGAGGCGATCGTCGCCGTCACGCCGTACCGGTCCGTGAAGGCGTACTTGATCATCAGGCCGTCGGTGCCCGGGGTGGCGGGCGCGGGTTTCCACGCGCCGCCGAACGACATGTACGACACCTGCGCGGACGGGTCGGTGATCCGTCCCTTCGCCGGTGACCCCTTCCCCGGGTACCGGGGAAGGGGCGCGGTCGCGGCGGCCGGGGGCGGGCCGTTCCACGGTCCGGCCGGCTGCTCGACCTGGGGTTCCGGCCTGCCGCCGTCCCCGCCGTGCGTCACCAGCACGGCGACGCATCCCACGATCTGTGCCAGCAGCAGGACGAACCCCACCAGGCGGAGCTTGTCCGGAAGCAGTTCCACGAGGTTTCCCCGGGCCCGCAGCGCGCGGACGATCGGGTTGCCGTCCGCCGTTCCGCTGATCGTCATGTCACCGCTTCCTGGGCAGCGCGCGGCCCGCATACCGGGCCTCCTGGAGGCTGTCCTCCAGGGACAGCGGCTCGGACAGGTCGTCGGGACGCCCGTCCGAGCCCTCCGGCACGGGACGGGCGAGCTTCACCGGCGGGGACCCGGACGCAGGAAGCTCCCTCCGGTAGGCCGCGTCGGCGAGGCGGACCCGGTCCGCGTACCGCTCCAGGGCCTCCACCTGCTTCACCACGGCGTCCACGTCGGCCCGGAGTTTCTGCCAGTGGGGTTCGAGCTCCGCGCGGACGGGTTCGGTGTTCCCGCGCCGGTGGGCGATGGCGGCCAGCCGGCGTTCGCGGGCCGAGAACTCGGCCAGGGACTCCGCGATGGCCCACTCCGCACGCGGCAGGTCGACCGGATGGGCCATGTCGTAAAGCAACCCGCGGGTGCCGACCGCCGAGCGCTGGACGGCCGTCACCGCCTCCTGCGTCCGCCGCATCAGCCGCCGGTGGGAGACGGAGAGCTGGCGCCGGATCTTCAGCGTGAAGTCGTGGTCCAGGAAGTAGCGGCCGTGGTGGAGGCGCGCGAGGCGGGCGGGATCGGACCGCGTTCCGGCGACGAGGAGCCAGACGAAGAACGCGACCTCCAGGACGGCCTCGGCCAGCATGAACGGCCAGAAGCCTGCGCGCCACCACAGGGCCGCGAGCCCGAGTTGAAGCAGCGTGCCGAAGACGAGCCCCCGGGCGCGTCCGACCATGAAGGGCAGGCAGACCACGGGCAGGCCGGCGCACGAGACCGCCATCGGGACGGTCATGAGCGCCTCTCCGGCCGAGCGCCGGGCGCGCCCGGTCTCCGGCGGCGGCTCCTTGCACGCCGGGATCAGCACGTCCAGCCTGCTCAGCAGCGCGTCCCGCACCTCGGGCGGCAGTTCGGGATCCATGACCGGCCGCGCCAGTTGCTTCGCCTGCTGCATCCGGGGTCCCTCCCTCGCGGTGATGCGGACGGCCCGCCCGTCACGTGGTCCGAAGCGAGTCGAGCACGGTGTTGACGTCCTTGTAGAGGCGCTTGTGCGTCTCGGGAATGTCGATCCAGACGTGGGACGGGCGGGTCTGGCCGGTGTCCACGACGACGGGATTGTGGCAGGGGAGGAACGGCCTGGGAAAGGGACTATCTGGCCATCTTGATCGCACGTCATGGAGAACACGTTCCGTGAGGATGCAGGTACGGGGCAGGAGTGGCCGTCCGGTGGTGCCGTGGAACGGCGTCGTCCGGTGGTGTCCCGGCGTCCGGGAGCGGCCCGTGGACGGGTCGGGAAAGCCGTTCTGATGGGAGTTATGTGCCGCTAGAGTGCGTTTGTTCCGTGACTGAGGAGCCTCATGAGCCAACCCCCCAGGGATCCCCGGTACGCGCCGCCTCAGCAGGGCCACCCTGCGCAGCCTTACGCACCGCATCCCGCCCACCCGGCGCAGCCCTACGCACCGCAGCCGGCCCCTCCCGCGCACCCGCAGCCGCAGCCGGG
>NZ_JBFAOF010000282.1:0-7865 GCF_040675125.1 Spirillospora sp. NPDC049652
CCAGCACCTCGCGCTGGTAGGCCGCGTCGAAGCCCTGCCCGGACGGCCGGCCACCCGTCGTCATCGCGCGCTCAGCTCACCTTCACCCGGGACAGGGCGGTGCGCGACCGCTCGACCTCCTCCTCGGACATCCCGCCGACGTCCACCTTCAGCTCCAGCCGCTCGCCGGTCTCCTTCTCCACGGCGGCGACGTTGAGCAGCCCGGACGCGTCCAGCTCGAAGGTCACCCCGATCGGCCAGCCGGCCTGCTTGCCCGCCGGGATCCGGATCTGCCCGGTCGCGATCTCGGTGTTGTCGACCAGCTCGGCCGACTCGACCGACCCGGCCTGCTCCATCACCCGCACGTCGGCGGAGGTCTGCTCGTCGTGCACGGTGTAGAAGTCCTCGGTGTGCGCGGCGGGCAGCTCGTCGTTGGCGTGCACCAGGTGCGCGACGTGCTCGGCACCGCTGTCGCGGTCGACGACGACGATGCCGAACGCGTGCGAGGCGACCGTGCGGATCCGGCGGCCCGCGATCTGCGCCTTCTGGTCGGCCGACAGCCCGGCGCGCCCGGCCATCTCCTCGGCCTGCTCCTCCTGCCCGGCCGCCAGCAGCCGCCGGTAGGTCTCCTCGAACGCGTACAGCGCCGCGCCCTTGGCGACCGCGAGGTCGGGGTCCTGCAGCCGGGGGTTCAGGCCGAGCTCGGTGGACAGCCGCGCCGCGACCACGGGCATCTTGGTGGAGCCGCCGACCAGCACCAGGTCGTCGAAGTCGGTCACGCCCTTCTCCCGGGCGGTCTCCAGCGTCCGGCCGGTGATCTCGATGGTGCGGTCCAGCAGGTCGCGGGTCAGCTCCTCGAGCTTCTCCCGGCTGATCTCGACCGTCGCGCTGCGCCCGTCGTGCATCACCCGGACGGTGTGCGCGGTGCGGTTGGTGAGCGACTTCTTGGCGTCCTCGGCGTCCCGGCGGAGCTGCTGCTCGGACTGCCGGTCGTCCAGCGGGTCGCCCGCGTCCGGGTGCTTGGCGCGGAACCGCTCGGCCAGGTACTCCACCAGCCGGGCGTCCCAGTCGGCGCCGCCGAGCTCGTGGTCGCCGTCGGTGCAGACCACCTCGATGTGCCCGCCGCGCAGCGTGATGACCGTGGTGTCGAACGTGCCGCCGCCGAGGTCGTACACGAGGATCGTGCGGTCCTGCTCGGGGTTCAGCACGCCGTAGGTGATCGCGGCGGCGATCGGCTCGGACACGATGTCGATGACGTTCAGCCCGGCGATCCGGCCCGCCTTGCGGGTCGCGTCGCGCTCGGCCGCGCCGAAGTAGGCCGGGACGGTCACGACCACGTCGCGGGCGTCCTCGCCGGACTGGGTGCGCGCGTCGGTGACCAGCTTCAGCAGGATGAACGCCGACAGCTCCTCGGGGGTGTACTCGATCCCCTGGATGTCCCGGGCCACCTCGCGGCCCATGTCCCGCTTGACCAGGCTGACGACGTTCTCGGGCTCCAGGACCGCGGTGTCCTTCGCGGTCTGCCCGACGACCACGTTGTCCTCGCTCTCGAAGTACACCACCGAGGGGGTGGTGTCGGTGCCCTCCAGGTTCCGCAGGACCGCGGGGCGTCCCACGTCGTCGATGGAGGCAATGCAGGAGTAGGTGGTTCCCAGGTCGATCCCGTAGACAGCCATATCCTCTTCACCTATCGCTACCGGGGTGCGGCGGGGCACCGGCCACCGGGTCGCCGGGGGCCGGGTCGCGGGGTCGCCGGGCGCGGGCCGCCCGGGTCCGGACGTCAGCGCGCCGACCGTCGGTGACCATCGTCCCGCTCCGTCCGCCGCCGCGCATCGCTCTTGACCGACTTCGCCACCCGGACCCCGGCCTTGCGGACGACCCGCCCGCCGTTCTCGAACCCGTCCGACAGGACGGCGAGGACCGTGCCGGCGCGGTCCGGGTCGTCCGCCTCCACGGCCTCCACGGGGCGGTGCCGGGAGGCGTCGTAGGGCTGGCCCGGCTCGACCTCGAACCGGACGGTCCCGGTCCGGCCGAGGGCGTCGGCGACCTCGTTCGCGCAGTCGCCGAGCAGCTTGGCGGCCTGCTCGGGCTCCGGCGGGGACGCGGCGGCCTGCCGCAGCGTGTCGTGGACCTTGTACAGCGCGGCGCGGACCGGTTCGAGCGTCGCCTCGAGCTCGCCGCGCCGCAGCCGCTGGTTCTCCTCGTGCAGCCGGTCGATGACCGACTCGCGGTGGGCGGCGCGCTCGGCCTCGCGGTCGAGCCGGCCGACCAGCTCGCGCAGCGCGTCGCGCACCTCCGCGGCGACGTCCGGCGCGTCGTCGGCCTTCTCGTCGGCCTTCTCAGCCTCGGTGTCGGGGTCTCCCTCGGCGTCGCCGTCCGGGTCCGCCACGGCTTCGCTGTCCGTTTCCGGTGTTCCGGCGCCGGTGTCGTCCGCTTCGCGACCGCCGCCGCCGGCGGCCTTCGGCGCTGCGTCGTCCGTCGTCTCCTCGGCCTCTTCGGAGGCGGGTGAACCGGACGCGTCCGAGGGTTCGGACGGCGTCCGCTCGTCCCGCGAGCCCGCGCTGACTTCCCGCTTCCGATCGCTCGACACGTTGAGTCACCTTAATGGGGCGAACCTCGCAGGCAAAGGGCGCGCCTGAGCGCGCCCTGAGTTTTACTCCGCGGAGCCCGCGTGTTCGACCGGCGTCCCTCTTGGCGTGCGGCGTTTCCGGCCACCGAAACATGTGTCCACGGCCCTGAGGGTGTCGGGAAGGTCGGTGGGAGCCGTCCCGCGGGCAGTGATTCGGCACATCGCGGAGAGTCATCGAAAGAGAAAGGTGCACGAAAGTCGAAACCGGACGCCACATGCGGGCGTCTACATTCTCGGACACGGTGCCCGGTCGCGGCGGCGCGGTCGCGCCCGGGCGCCGTGTCCACCACGTCGGGCCTCCCTCGGAAGATCGGCGGGGCGTTAGCCTACGGTCCGGAACGTCTCGAATGTGAGGGGTTGACCGGGTGCTGCTGCTTGATGCGGGTCGGACCGGTGTGTGCCGGGCGGGTCGCCGCCTGGTGGAGGAGGGCCTCGTCAGCGGCTCGGCGGGGAACATCAGCGTGCGCGTCCAGGGCGACCGGGTGGTCGTCACTCCGGGCGGCGCGCGGCTCGACCGGCTGGACGAGCGCGACTGCCCGGTCCTCGGGCTGGACGGACGCGTGGCGGAGGGCCTGCGGGAGCCGTCCTCCGAGACGCCGATGCATCTGGCGATCTACTGCGAGACCGACGCGGGCGCGATCGTGCACACGCACTCGGCCGACTGCGTGGCGGTCTCGGCCGTCCTGGACGAGCTGCCGCCGATCCACTACTACACGCTGCTGCTGGGCGGGGTCGTCCGGGTCGCCGGGTACGCGACGTACGGGACGCCCGAGCTGGCCCGCAACGTCGTCGCCGCGCTGGAGGGCGGACGGCGCGCGGCGCTCATGGCGAACCACGGCGCGGTCGCGCTCGGCGCCGACCTGAACGAGGCGGTCGAGAACGCGCTGCTCCTGGAGTGGCTGTGCGGGGTGTACCTGAGGGCGCGGGTGGCGGGGGAGCCGCGCGTGCTGACGGACGCGCAGCTCGCCGAGGCGATGGAGCGGTTCGCGGGCCCGTCCTATGTGCCGCCCCCTCCCGGAAGGCCCTCGGCCGCGGGGTTCACGGGGCCCGAGGACGCCCCGCCCGCCTGATCCCCGGCCTGTGTAACCTAGCGCTTGCTAGGTGACCCGGGAGTGAGGGGATGCCCATGTCGGACTTCGTGCTGGTCGAACGGCCCCGTCCGCACGTCGCGCTGGTCACGCTGAACCGGCCCGAGCGGATGAACGCGATGGCGTTCGACGTGATGGTGCCCTTCCGCGACACCCTCGCCGGGCTGTCCCGCGACAACGACGTGCGCGTGGTCGTGGTCACCGGGGCCGGACGCGGGTTCTGCTCGGGCGCCGACCAGGAGTCGCCCGGCCGCATCCCCGGCATCGACGGCCTCACCGTCTCCTCGATCGCGCTGCGCTCGATGGAGCTGCTCGACGACGTGATCCGGACGCTGCGCCGCATGCACCAGCCGGTGATCGCGGCGGTGAACGGCCCGGCGATCGGCGGCGGGCTGTGCCTCGCGCTCGCCGCCGACATCCGCCTCGCCGCGTCCGGCGACGCCTACTTCCGCGCCGCCGGGATCAACAACGGGCTCACCGCGAGCGAGCTCGGCCTGTCCTACCTGCTGCCGCGCGCGATCGGGTCGTCCCGCGCGTTCGAGATCATGCTCTCCGGGCGGGACGTGGACGCCGCCGAGGCCGAGCGCGTCGGCCTGGTCTCGCGCGCCGTCGAACCGGACGAGCTCCTGGACGCCTGCTACGAGCTCGCCGAGCGCATCATCGGGTTCAGCCGTCCCGGAGTGGAGCTGACCAAGCGGATGCTGTGGGCGGGGCTGGAGGCCGGGAGCCTGGACGCCCATATGGACCACGAGGGCCTCGGCCAGTTGTTCGTCCGGCTCACCACCCGCAACTTCGAGGAGGCCACGGCGGCGCGCAAGCAGGGCCGTCCGCCGAAGTTCGCCGACTGATCCCCGGCCGTGCGGCGCGCGCTGGGGGCGCTGTGATCTGATGGACGGGTGCCGAGCCTCAGCAGCGCGGACGCCCTCGCCCGCCTGGCCGCCGCGCCCGTCGCCCACCTCGCCACCGTCTCGGCGGCGGGAGGGGCGGCCGTCCGTCCGCACATCGTGCCGATCACGTTCGCGGTGTCCGGCGGGAGCGTCCTGACGGCCGTCGACCACAAGCCCAAGTCCACCCGTGACCTGCGGCGTCTGGAGAACCTGCGGGCGAACCCGCGCGCGTCCGTCCTCGCCGACCACTACGACGACGACTGGGACCGGCTGTGGTGGGTCCGGGTGGACGGCCGCGCCCGCGTCATCACCGACCCGGACGCCATGGCCGCCCCGCTGGACCTGCTCGCCGCCCGCTACCCGCGCTACCGCGACCGCCGCCCGGACGGCCCGGTGATCGAGATCGTCATCGAGCGCCTCACCGGCTGGTGCGCCTCGGCCTAACCGAGACGGCGGCAGCGGCCCCACAGGACGGTCGAGCCGACCGCGCCGAGCACTCCGAAGACGCCGAGCAGGAACGCCCCCATCGAGTTCGCGACCGTCGAGCCCCACTCGGCCTTACCGCCCTCGGCCTGCACGAACCGGCCGACATCGCGCACCCGAACCTGCCGTCCGGCCCGGACGGACGACTCGTGCGCGCCGCGCAGCTCCCGGTCGCGGGCGTCGGGCGCAGCCTGGCCGTCGGCGGTGAAGCTGCCGTACCAGGAGCACCTCCTGTCGCAGCGCCGGTCCTCGGCGGTGAAGACGCCCGGCCGTCCCTTCCCGGCGGCGGCCCGGCTCGTCGCGTTGCCCTGCGTGATCGCACCCTCCAGGCACAGGCCCGCCGCCGCGAACATCACCAGCGTCAGCGCGAGGCTCGTCACCAGCGCGGCCCACGGCCGGCGCGTCTTCACCCGTCCCTCGGCGCCTGTGGACGCGTGACGTCCGCTCATCGGGCGGCGCTCAGTCCCAGGCCACGGCGACGGCGTTCAGCCGGTCGGCGTACTCGATGCGGGACGCCCACTCGGCGGGCCAGGCGTCCATGCCGAGGTGCGCACCGGCGAACGCCCCCGCCAGGCACGCGATCGAGTCGGAGTCGCCGGAGCTGGCCGCGCCCCGCCAGATCGCCGACACCGGGTCCTCGGGGAACAGCAGGAAGCAGTAGAGCCCGGTCGCGAACGCCTCCTCGGCGACCCAGCCCGCGCCGGTCGCCTCGCACGGGTCGGCCCCGCGGTCGGGGGAGCGGAGCGCCGCGTCCAGCCGGTCGAGGACGGCCAGGCAGTCGTCCCAGCCGCGCGCGATGAACGCCTCGGCGGAGGGGTCCTGGGACAGGGTCCACATCGAGCCGAGCCACGCCTCCCGGTACACCGTGCGCTGCTCGGTCGCGCGCCGCCGGAGCGCGGCGGGCAGGTCGGCGGGGTCCATGCCGTCGGCGAGCCAGCGGGTCGCGAACGCCGTCAGCTCGCTCGCGGCGAGCGCGGTCGGGTGGCCGTGCGTGAGCGCGGACTGGAGCTGCGCCGCACCGGCCCGCTGGTCGTCGCTGAGGCCCGGCGCGAGGCCGACCGGCGTGACGCGCATGTTCGCGCCGCAGCCTTTGGAGCCCATCAGCGTCGCGCGCTCCCACGGGAGGCCGCGGTCGAGCCCCTCGCACGCGCGCAGGCAGGTGTTGCCGGGCGCGCGGTTGTTCTCCGGGTCGTGCAGCCAGTCGACGAACCGCCGCCGCCACATCGGCGTGACCAGCGCCGCGGTGAACGGCGGGTTCCGCAGCGCGTCGACCAGCCCCTCCGCCACGGCGAGCGCCATCTGCGTGTCGTCGGTGACCAGCGCGGGCGTCCGCTCGAAGTCGCGCGGGCCGTCGAACCCGTACCGCTGGTGGATCCGCTTCATGTCGAGGAACTCGGTGGGAGCGCCCATCGCGTCCCCGTACGCCAACCCGAACAGACTTCCGCTCGCACGTCTCACAGGTGTCATTGTGCCCCGGCCGCGTACTTGCTGGGAGTTAGGCCGTAATAGCGGACGAACCAGCGGTGCAGGTGGCTCTGGTCGGCGAAGCCCGTGCGCGCCGCGACCTCGGCCGGAGGAGTCCCCGCGCGCAGGAGCCCGCGCGCCTCGCGGAGCCGCAGCTGCCGCTGGTAGTCGCTGGGAGCCATCCCGTAGGCGCGGCGGAACGCCCGGTAGAGCGCGAACCGGCTGGTTCCGGCGGCCTGGGCCAGCTCGTCGGCCGTGACATCCGCCAGGGGGTCGTCATGCAGGACGGCTCGTGCGCGCGCGACCACGCCGTCCAGCTGACGGCCCGGTCCGGGGAGGTGCGCGGCGCGCCGGGCGAGGGCCGCGACGGCGCGCGTGGTCAGCTCGTTCTGGCGCAGCGCGGACGCGCCGCCGAGCAGTCCCGCGTGCAGGTCGCGCAGGCTCGCCGCCAGGACGGGATCGTCCACCACCGGCGAGGCGAACAGCGGCGCGCCGCCACGGATCCGCGCGTCCGCCAGCACGTCCCCGACCAGTTCGGGGCCCAGGTGGATGATCCGGTAGGTGAACCCGAGCGCGTCCACGGCCTGCCCGTCGTGCGGATCGTCGGGGTTGAACGCCATGACCATCCCGGGCGCGCTCGTGTGCGCACCGCCCCGGCAGCGGAACGCCTGCGTCCCGGCCTCGGTCACGCCGAACGAGTACGACTCGTGGCTGTGCCGGTGGTAGACGTGCCGTTCGAAGTGCGCGTACATGGCCTCGACCGGACGGTCCGGCGCGCGCCAGTAGCGGGTCCACTCGCCTCGCATCCGCCCATCGCCGTGCATCCGTCCACCGCCGTGCATCCGTCCATCGTCGCGCACGAGCGTTCAAGACGGCGCGGCGCGGGTCCGGGCAGGCTGCGCGGCATGCGTTTCGACACCAAGATCGGGATCGTGGTCCGCGACGACCTGGCCGCCTGGCAGCGGCTGAACGTGACCGCGTTCCTGTCCAGCGCGGTCGCCGGGGGAGACCCCGCGCTCATCGGCGAGCCCTACGAGGACGCGTCCGGCAACCGCTACCTCCCGATGTTCGTCCAGCCCGTGCTCGTCTACGCGGCGTCCGCCGAGCAACTCGCGTCCGTCCACACGCGCGCGCTCGCGCGGGACGACATCCGCGAGGCCGTCTACATCGAGGACATGTTCAAGACCGGCAACGACGCCGACAACCGCGCGACCGTCCTCGCCCGGGCCGCGGACGACCTGCCGCTCGTCGGCCTCGCCCTGCACGGCCCGCGCAACCCCGTCGACAAGATCCTCAAGGGGCTGCCGCTGTACCCGTGATGCCGACCAGGCCCGC
>NZ_JBFAOF010000283.1:0-7813 GCF_040675125.1 Spirillospora sp. NPDC049652
GCATGCTGCTGTCGCGGACGCTCGGCGGCTTCGCCGGCGAGTGGCTCGGCTGGCGCGCCCCCTACTTCGCCGCCGCCGCGCTGACGCTCGTGTCGGCGCTGGTCCTGGCGCGCGTCCTGCCGCACACCGAGCCGGGGACGCGCGACCGGTACCCGGTCTTGCTGGCGGCGCCGCTGCGTCTGCTGCGCACCGAGCCCGAGCTGCGCCGGTCCTGCCTCTACCAGGCGGCGGTCTTCGGCGGCTTCTCCGCCGCCTGGACGGGGGTGGCGCTGCTGCTGACCGGTCCCGGCTACGGCCTGACGACGCGTGCGGTCGGGCTGCTCGCCCTGGTCAACGCCGCCACGATGTTCTGCACGCCGCTCGCCGGACGCGTCGCCGACCGGCGCGGCCCGGACCCGGTCAACCGCGTGAGCATGCTCGCCGTCGTGGTGTCGGCGCTGGTCCTCGCCGCCGGGGGAACGGGCGGCACGGCCGGCGTCGCCGCGCTCGTCGCGGGCTTCCTGATCCTGGACGTGGCGATGCAGTCGGGCATGGTCGCGAACCAGGTGCGCAACTACGCGCTGCGGGACTCCGAGCGCAGCCGCGTCAACACGGCCTACATGACCTGCGCGTACCTCGGCGGCAGCGTCGGCTCGTGGCTCGGCGCGCACTCCTACGCCCGGTTCGGCTGGTCCGGGGTGTGCGCGCTCGTGGGGCTGCTGGCCGTCCTCGCGCTGGGGAAGTCGGTGCGCGTTCGCCGCGCGACTCCGGCCCGCTGATCTCGTTGTACAACGGCCGGTTGTGATCATCTCGCGTGTCCGTTGTTGGACAGCGTGATCTCCATGCAGATGGGATGCCCGGAGGCGACACAAGCTACAACCTGCGGGAGTGGAAGCGTGGACTCCTTCGTGCACCTGCACGTCCACACCGAGTACTCGATGCTCGACGGCGCTGCGAAGGTCGGCGCGCTGGTCGCGGAGGCGGCGCGGCTCGGGATGCCCGCCGTCGCGATGAGCGACCACGGCAACGTGCACGGGGCCTACGAGTTCCACCAGGCGGCGGCGAAGGCGGGCGTCCGGCCGGTCATCGGCGCGGAGCTGTACGTCGCGCCCGGCCCCCGGCACCGCCGCGAGCCGGTGTTCTGGAGCGACGACCCGTCCCTGCGCAGGTCGGACGAGCGGACCGGCGCGGGCGGCGACGTCTCCGGACGCGGCCTCTACACCCACATGACGGTCTGGGCCGAGGACGCGGACGGCCTGCGCAACCTGTTCCGCCTCCAGTCGCGGGCCTGGCTGGAGGGCCGCGCGCAGAAGTACCCGCGCGTGGACGACGAGCTGCTCGCCGAGTACGCGCCGGGCCTGATCGCCACGACCGGCTGCCCGTCCGGGGAGGTGCAGACGCGGCTGCGCCTCGGCCAGTACGACGCGGCGGTCGCGGCCGCCGCCCGCCACCGCGACGTGTTCGGCGCGGACAACTTCTTCCTCGAACTGATGGACCACGGGCTGCCGATCGAGCGGCGCGTCCGCGACGACCTGCTGCGGATCGGACGCGCCCTCGGGCTGCGCCCGCTCGCGACCAACGACTCGCACTACGTCACCGAGGACCAGGCGGACGCGCACGACGCGCTGCTGTGCATCGGCACCGGCAAGCGGCTCGCCGACGCCGACCGGTTCCGCTTCTCCGGCAGCGGCTACTTCCTGAAGGACGCCGCCCGGATGCGCGCGATGTGGGACGACCAGGTGCCCGGGGCCTGTGACAACACGCTGCTGATCGCCGAGCGCGTGGGCGACTACGACCCGGTGTTCGCGCACCGCGACCTGATGCCCGAGTTCCCCGTCCCGGACGGCGAGACCGAGGCGTCCTGGCTGCGCGCCGAGACCCTGCGCGGCGCGCGGCGGCGCTACGGCGGCGAGCCGTCGCCCGAGGTGCTGGAACGCATCGACCACGAGCTGTCGGTCATCGAGGACATGGGGTTCCCCGGCTACTTCCTCGTCGTCGCCGACATCTGCGAGCACGCCCGGAAGAACGGCATCGGCCTCGGCCCGGGACGCGGCTCGGCGACCGGCTCGATCGTCGCGTACTGCACGGGCATCACCGAGCTGGACCCGATCGAGCACCGGCTGATCTTCGAGCGGTTCCTCAACCCCGAGCGCGTCACCATGCCCGACATCGACCTGGACTTCGACGACCGCCGCCGGGACGAGATGATCGACTACGTCACCCGGACGTACGGCGCGGACCGGGTCTGCCAGATCGTCACGTTCAACACCATCAAGGCCAAGGCCGCGGTGAAGGACGCCTGCCGTGTCCTCGGCCTGCCGTACGCGCTCGGCGACCGGATCACCAAGGCGTTCCCCGCGGCGGCCGGGGGCAAGGAGATCCCGCTCTCGGCCGTCCATGACGAGGCGCACCCCCGGCACGGCGAGGCCGCCGAGCTGCGCCGCATGTACGCGGACGACCCGGACGTGCGGCGCGTCCTGGACACCGCGCGCGGCGTCGAGGGCCTGACGCGCGGCACCGGCGTCCACGCCGCGGGCGTGATCCTGTCGTCCGAGCCGCTGCTCGACGTGCTGCCGCTCGTCCGGCCGAAGGCGGACGGCCCGGTCGTCACCGGCTTCCCGTTCACGCAGGCCGAGGACATGGGCCTGCTGAAGATGGACTTCCTCGGCCTGCGCAACCTCACGGTCATCAACGACGCGATCGAGGGCATCCGGGCGAACCGGCGGCTGGAGGTGGACATCCACGACGTCCCGCTGGACGACCCGGCGACCTACGAGCTGCTGGCGCGCGGCGACACCCTCGGCGTCTTCCAGCTCGACGGCGGCGGGATGCGGACGCTGCTGCGGCTCATGCGGCCGACCACGTTCACCGACATCGCGGCGGTGTCGGCGCTGTACCGGCCCGGCCCGATGGAGATGAACGCGCACACGAACTACGCGCTGCGCAAGACGGGCCGGCAGGAGGTCGAGCCGATCCATCCCGAGCTGGCGGACGCACTCGAACCGATCCTCGGCGACACCTACCACCTGGTGGTGTTCCAGGAGCAGGTGATGGCGATCGCGCAGCAGCTCGCCGGGTACTCGCTCGGCGCGGCCGACATGCTGCGCCGGGCCATGGGCAAGAAGAAGAAGGACGTCCTGGACGCCGAGTGGGAGCGGTTCTCGGCGGGCATGCGCGAGCGCGGCTTCTCCGCCGAGGCGGTCAAGGCCGTGTGGGACGTCCTGGTGCCGTTCAGCGGCTACGGCTTCAACAAGTCGCACACCGCCGGGTACGGCCTGGTCTCGTACTGGACGGCCTACCTGAAGGCCAACTTCCCCGCCGAGTACATGGCCGCGCTGCTCACGTCCGTGGGTGACGACAAGGACAAGATGGCCGTCTACCTGTCGGACTGCCGCAGGCTCGGCGTCCGCGTCCTGCCGCCGGACGTGGACGAGAGCGAGCTGGGCTTCACCGCCGTCGGCGCGGACATCCGGTTCGGGCTCGGCGCGATCCGCAACGTCGGCGCGGGCGTCGTCGAGTCGATCACCGCGACGCGGCGGGAGGGCGGGCCGTTCGGCGGGTTCGCGGGCTTCCTCGCGCGGGTCCCGGCGGCGGTCTGCAACAAGCGGGTCATCGAGTCGCTGGCGAAGGCGGGGGCGTTCGACTCGTCCGGGCACACGCGCCGCGCGGTCGTCGCGGTGCACGAGGAGGCGGTGGACAGCGTCCTCGACCTGAAACGCCACCAGGCGCACGGGCAGGACGCGCTGTTCGGCGGCTCCGCCGAGGCGGACGCCGACGCCGACGCGGGCGACGGAGCCGGCCCGCTCGTCGCGGTCCCCGACCTGGAGGAGTGGGACAAGGCGACGCTGCTCGCGCACGAGCGCGACATGCTCGGCCTCTACGTCTCCAGCCATCCCCTGGACGGCGCGGAGCCGGTGCTCCAGGCGCACCGGGACCTCTCGCTCGCGGACCTGCTCGCGTCCGGGCGCACCGACGGGGCCGTCCGGATCAGCGGGATCATCGCGGGGTTGCAGCGCCGCGTCACCAAGCAGGGCTCGCCGTGGGCCGTCGTCGCCCTGGAGGACCATCACGCCGCGCTCGAATGCCTGGTCTTCCCGAAGACGTACGCGCTGTACGGGGAGCTGCTGGCCGAGGACCGGGTCGTCGCGCTGCAGGGCCGGGTCAACGCGCGCGACGACGCGATCAGCTTCTACGTGGAGGACGTCGCCGTCCTCGACATCGAGACGGGCCTGGAGCCGCCGCCCGTCGTGCTGTCGGTCGCGGAGCCGCGCGTCACGCTCCGCCTCGTCCGGGAGCTCAAGCACGTCCTGACGGCCCATCCCGGCTCGGCGCCCGTGCACATGCTGCTGCGGCGGCGCGGCGCGAAGGACGTCCTGTTCGACCTGCCCGCCTTCAAGGTCGCGCCGGGGCCCGCGTTCGCGGCGGACGTGAAGTCGCTGCTCGGCGCACAGGCGATCGACCCGGCCGGGTGACGGCCGGGTCGATCGGAGAGGCGGGCTGCGGTCCCGGGGTCCGCGAGCCCTCAGACGGGGTGCGGACCCGTCGGCGGGGTCGGTCAACGCGCCCGCTTGAGGGCGGCCGCGGCGACGACGGCACCGGCGGCGACCAGGGCCGCGTTGACGCCGATCGCGACGCGGATGCCGGGCAGGACGTCCGCGGCCGTGGAGCTCGCGATCACGACGGCGCTCATGATCGGGGTGCCGAGCGTGATGCCGATCTGCTGCGTCATGGTGGCGAGGCCGGTCGCGCGCCCCTGGTCGGCGTCCGGCAGGCCCGAGGTGGCGGTGACCATGAAGGCGACGATCATCAGCATGTTCCCGACGCCGCCGGCGAAGGTCGCCGCGAGCAGCAGGCCGATCCAGGCGGGCGAGGTGCCGAGGGCGATCAGCGTGGCGGTCGCCGCGGCCTGGACGAGGCCGCCGGTGAGGATGGTGGCGCGGGCGCCGAACCGGCCGACGACGCGTCCGCCGAAGGCGCCGCCGAGGACGGTGCCGAGCCCGAGGACGCCGAACGCCAGCCCGGTCGCCAGCGGCGAGTAGCCGAGGACCTTCTGCAGGTACAGGGTGAGCAGGAAGACCAGCGAGGTCTCGGTCACGAACGCGACCAGCCCGGCGGTGTTGCCCCAGATGACCGTGCGGCGCTTGAGCAGGGCGGTCGGGACGAGCGGCTCGGCGGCCCGCTTCTCCACGAACCAGAACGCGACGACCAGCACGGCGCCGGCGGCGAGCGAGCCGAGGGTGCCGGGGGCGGTCCAGCCGTGCTCGCCCGCCTGGGTGAGGCCGAACACCAGCAGCAGCAGGCCGGCGGTCACCGAGGCCGCGCCGGGCAGGTCCAGCCGGGGCCGGACGGCCGGCCGCGAGTCGGTGATCATCCGGGGGGCGAGCGCGACCACCAGCGCGGCGACCGGCACGTTGATCAGGAACGCGAAGCGCCAGGACAGCAGGCTGGTCAGCAGGCCGCCGAGGATCGCCCCGGCGGTGAACCCGGCCGACATCAGCGCGCCGTTCAGGCCGAGGGCGCGCTCGCGCAGCGGTCCCTCGCGGAACGCGGTGGTCAGCAGGGCCAGGCCGGCCGGCGTGACGGCGGCGGTCGCGAGCCCTTGCAGGACGCGCGCGGTCAGCAGCACCTCGGGGCCGGTGGCCAGGCCGCCGAGCAGGGACGACGCGCCGAGGACGGCCATCCCGCCGATGAACAGGCGCTTGCGTCCGACCAGGTCGGCGAGGCGTCCGAACAGGAGGGTGAACCCGGCGGCGGCGAGCGCGAACGCGGTGGCGATCCACTGCAGGTTCGCCAGCGAGAAGCCGAGGCCCGCGCCGACCTCGGGCAGCGCGACGTTCAGGATCGAGAAGTCGACGGCGACCATGAACTGCGCGCCGAGCAGCAGGGTGAGCAGCAGGCGCTGCCGTCCGCTCATGCGGTGCGCGGCCGGGGTCGGAACGGCGGTGTGGGATGTGGGGGACGCGGGTGTCACGGGTGACGCGGTGGTGGGCGTGGCCACGGAAGCCTCCAGGGCTAAACGGTTCTGTAGTTCCGTTAAGATGGGATGACCGTACCACCCGTCGCGCCTAAATGGAACTGGAGACCCGTTATGGCTGAACCGGAGACCGTGCCCGGCACCCTGCGCCCCGGCGGCCGGACCGCCCGGGTGCGCGCCGCCGTGCTCCGCGCGGCGGAGGACGCGCTGATCGAGTGCGGTTTCGACGGCATCGACCTGGCCGAGATCGCGCGCCGCGCGGAGGTCGGCAAGACGACCGTGTACCGGCGCTGGGGCAGCGCGCCCCTGCTGGTCGCCGATCTGCTGGAGGGGATGGCCGAGCAGTCGGTCCCCCGCGCCGACACCGGCTCCCTGGACGGCGACCTGCGCGCGAACGCCCGGCTGGTCGTCCGCACGCTCACCGACGAACGGCAGGGCGCGCTGTTCAAGGCCGTGATCGCCGCCGCGACCGGCGACGAGCGCACCGCCGAGGCGCTGCACCGCTTCTATGCCACGCGCATCGCGGAGTGGGCCCCCTGCGTGACGCAGGCCGTCGAGCGGGGCGAGGTGCCCGAGGGCACGGACGCCGCCGAGGTCGTCCGCGCGGTGTCCGCACCGCTCTACTACCGCTTCCTGGCCAGCGGCGATCCCCTGGACGAGGAGGTCGCCGACCGCGCCGCGCACGCCGCCTGCTGCGCCGCCCGGGCAGGAGCTTATGTCGAACCTAAAAATTAGCTTGCCAGTTAGTTAGGTCGAACCTAAGATTTTCGCTCATGACCCTGCGACTGATGTCCGTGCACGCCCACCCCGACGACGAGTCCAACAAGGGCGCGGCGACGCTGGCCAAGTACGCGGCCGAGGGTGTCCCTGTGCCGGGCGCGGCCCGTGTCGACGTGGAGGTGCTGGTCGTCACCTGCACGGGCGGCGAGCGCGGCGACGTCCTCAACCCCGCGATGGACCGCCCGGACGTCCGCGCGAACCTGCCCGCCCTCCGGCGGGCGGAGATGGACGCGGCGCGGGCGGTCCTCGGCGTCGAGCAGCGGTTCCTCGGCTTCGTCGACTCGGGCCTCCCCGCGCCCGGCGAACCGCTGCCGGACGGCTGCTTCGCGCTGACGCCCCTGGACGAGGCCACCGAACGGCTCGTCGCGGTCATGCGGGAGTTCCGTCCGCACGTGGTCGTCACCTACGACGAGACCGGCGGCTATCCGCACCCCGACCACGTGCGCACGCACGAGGTGACCGTCGCGGCCTTCGACGCGGCGGGCGACGCCGACCGCTTTCCCGGCGGGGGCGAGCCGTGGCAACCGCTCAAGCTCTACTTCCACGGCGCGCTGTCGAAGGCGTGGTTCCAGGCGCTGCACGACGGGATGACCGCGCGCGGCATGGAATCGCCGATGGCGGACGTCCTGAAGGAGTTCCCGGACGACGTTCCCGCGCCGGAGTTCACCACGCGCGTCGCGTGCGCGGAGTACTTCGCCCTCCGGGACAGGGCACTGCTCGCGCACGAGACGCAGGTCGATCCGCACAGCGGATTCATGCTGCACGACCGCGACGTCGAGCGCGAGGTCTGGCCGACCGAGGACTACTTCCTGGCGAAGGCGGCCGTCCCGGTCACCCTCCCCGAGGACGACCTCTTCGCGGGCGTTCCTACGGAAGCGTGACGGGCAGCAGCTCGGGGCGCTTGGCGGTGCGGCCGTCCCCGGACGACCGGCCCCGCACGCGCCGCCACATCCACGGGCCGAGGAACGTCGCCGCCCAGGTCAGCTCGGTTCCGGTGCGCCGCCAGCCCGGGACGGGCGGCAGCGGCGGCAGCGGATCGGCCCAGGTCGCGTCGCTGCCCGGCAGGTTCAGCGCGTGCGC
>NZ_JBFAOF010000284.1:0-7812 GCF_040675125.1 Spirillospora sp. NPDC049652
GCCTGATGGCGGACGGTCAGGTCGCCAGGTAGGGGCCGAGGCCCTCGCGGCAGAAGTCGGTCATGAGCCGGGCGGCGTCCTGCGCGGAGAGCTCGGGACGCCCGGTGCGCCAGACCGCGAGCCGCTCGCACGCGCCGATGATGATCTCGGTGTAGGCGAGGACGGTCGGCTCCGGCGCGTCCGGCGCGAAGCCGCGCAGCACGCCCGCGATGAGCTCGCTCTGCTGGCGGCGGGTGTCCTCGACGGCCTCGGCGGCGGCCGGCGGGGTGTCGAGCGGCTGGCGCATCAGCAGCGCGAAGGTGCGGGCGTGCGCGTCGATGAACTCGAAGTAGGCGGCCATGCCGCGCCGCAGCACGTCCTCGGCGGTGGTGGCGCCCGCCATCGCCCGCTGGGTCACCTCGAACAGCTCGGCCTTGCTGCGGGCCATGCACGCCTGGAGCAGGCCGTCCTTGGAGCCGAAGTACTCGTAGAGCATCGGCTTGGAGACCCCGCAGCGCTCGGCGATCTCGTCCATCGACGCGGCCCGGTAGCCGCCCTCGCCGAAGACCTCCTCGGCGACGTCCAGCATCTGCCGCTCCCGCTCGGGGCGCGACATGCGGCGGCGTGGACGCGCTGTGGCACTGCTCACAGGAAATCCCATCTATTGGACCTACCGTCAGTAACCTACCGGCGGTAACTTACTCATAGTAGGTCTCCGTTCGATGGGATGGACAATGAGCGAACGCACCTCCCCGGCGATCGTGGTCATCGGGTCCGGCTTCGCCGGGCTCGGCATGGCGATCCGGCTCAGGCAGCAGGGCTTCCACGACTTCGTCGTGCTGGAGAAGAGCGAGGCCCTCGGCGGGACCTGGCACGACAACACCTATCCGGGCTGCGCGTGCGACGTGCCGTCCCACATGTACTCCTACTCCTTCGAGCTGAACCCGGGCTGGTCGCGGATGTTCGCGCCGCAGCCCGAGATCCGCGCCTACCTGGAGCGGACCGCCGACAAGTACGGCGTGCGCGACCACATCCGGTTCGGCGCGGCCGTCGACTCGATGGAGTGGGACGACGCGGGCGGCCGCTGGAACGTCACGCTCCAGGACGGGGACGTGCTGCGCCCGAAGGCGATCGTGTCCGGCATCGGCGCGCTGCACATCCCGTCCTTCCCGGACCTGCCGGGCATGGAGCGCTTCCAGGGCGCGGCCTTCCACTCCGCCGAGTGGGACCACGACGTGGACCTGGCCGGCAAGCGCGTCGCCGTCATCGGGACGGGCGCGTCCGCGATCCAGTTCGTCCCGCAGGTGGCGCGGAAGGCGTCGAAGCTGGTGCTGTTCCAGCGGACGCCGCCGTGGATCCAGCCCAAGCCCGACCGGGAGATCCCCGCCGCCGCCCGGACGCTGTTCGCGAAGGTGCCGGGCGCGGCCCGCGCGTTCCGCGCCGGGATCTACTGGGCGCTGGAGGCGCGCGCGGTCAGCTTCGCGGTGAGCCCGCGCCTCGCCGGGCCGATGAAGACGCTGGCGCTGCGCCACCTGGAGAAGCAGATCCCCGACCCGGAGCTGCGCGCGAAGGTCACGCCGGACTACACGATCGGCTGCAAGCGCGTCCTGCTGTCCAACGACTACTACCCGGCGCTGACCCGCGACAACGTCGAGCTCGACACCTCCGGCGTGGCCGAGGTGCGGGAGCACTCGATCGTCACCAACGACGGCGTCGAGCACGAGGTGGACGTCATCGTCTACGGCACCGGCTTCAAGGTGACCGACGCGCTCGCCGAGATGCGCGTGACCGGACGCGGCGGCGTGAAGATCCAGGAGGTGTGGTCGGACGGCATCGAGGCCCACCACGGCACCACGGTCGAGCGGATGCCGAACTTCTTCATGCTGCTCGGCCCGAACACCGGGCTCGGCCACAACTCGGTCGTGTTCATGATCGAGGTGCAGATCCAGCACGTGCTGAGCTGTCTGCGGCTGCTCCAGGAGCGCGGAATGTCGGTCATCGAGCCGCGGCCTGGGGCCGTCCGCCGGTTCAACGACCGGATGCACCGCAGGCTGCGGCGCGCGGTGTGGAACGAGGGCGGCTGCCAGTCCTGGTACCTGGACGAGTTCGGCGTGAACCGCACGCTGTGGCCCGGGTTCACCTTCGAGTTCTGGAAGTCGTCCCGCAAGGCCAAGGAGGAGGACTACATCCTCAGCCGCTGACGGCCGGGCCCGAGGCCCGGAGACAGCGAACCGGCGGCCGAGCCCCGAGGGGGCCCGGCCGCCGGTTCGCGTTCGCCGTCGGTCAGTTGCTGAAGCGGGGGCGCGGGAGCCGCCGCCGTGCGGGGGCCGGCTGCGGGGGCAGGGCCCGCATCCGCGCGACCGTGAGCCGCTTCTCGGCCAGGTCCAGCCGGGCGAGGCCCTTCTCGGTGAGGTCGCGCGCGGTGATGCCCTTGCCGAGCAGGATCCAGTTGGTGCGCTCGTCGCGGGCCTGGGCGCGGCGGCGGCGCGTCCAGTAGCGCGGGGTCAGCAGCAGCCCGGACGCCACGACCACCGCGGCCCCGGCCCAGGCGACCACGCCCGGCTCCTCGCCGCTGATCAGCGGCTCGTGCGCGGCCTGGAGGCTGGTGACGGGCGACAGCGGCAGCGAGACGCCCGCGACCTGCGGCCCGGCGACCGGCGGCAGGGCCACGGCCGGGGCCTGGAACGGGTTGTGGTCGCCGAGCGGGTCGAGCCCGGGCGGCGGCGCGTTCACGCCGGGCGGCAGGGCCCCGTACGCTCCGGGCGGCCCGCCGTGGCCGCCACCCGGAAGCGTCACGGACGCGGCGACGACGCTGAGGGTCGCCCCCTTGCTGTGCGCCCCGGCGTTGCTGGACGTGACGGTCGCGGTGACGTTGATCGTGCCCGGCTTCGTCCCGGCCGGGACGGTCACCGTGCCCAGCACCGAGGCCGAACCGGTCACGGTCCCGATGTAGGAGCTCGTCGGCGACACCGACGCGCCGTGCCCGGCGCGGAGCGCGACGCTCACGCCGGTCGCGCTCCCCGTCACCGTGACCGACACCGAGACGGTGTCCCCGGCGTGGACGGCCGACGTGGACAGCGCGATCCCCAGGCCGAGCCCCGGCTTGCCGTTTCCGGGGGGCGGCGTGGTCGGCCCGCCGGGGACGTTCCCACCGGGCGTCCCGCCGCCCGGCGTTCCGCCACCAGGTGTTCCACCACCGGGCGTCCCGCCTCCGGGAGTGCCGCCGCCGGGCTCACCCGTCGGGGGAGTGGTCGGCGTGGTGGGCGGGTCGGACGGGGTCGTGGGCGGGTCCGACGGCGTCGTCGGCGGATCGCTCGGCGTGCTCGGCGGGTCGGACGGGGTGGTCGCGGGAGGGTCCGACGGCGTATCGCCGCCGGACGGAGCGGGCGAGCTGGAGCCGGCCCCGGACGTGGGGCTGGCCCCGGCGAACGCGACCGCCGGGGCCAGCCCCCCGAAGGCCAGGACCGCGGCCGCGCCGAGACCCGCGAACATGGGAAGACCGACCGGTCGGGTACGCACCCCGCACTCACCTCCGCCATTCGGCGACATCGTTAAACAATTCCTTGAAGAGTAATATGACCACGCCGGAGGAATGGCTTTCAACCCTCCCCCGAAAGTCGTCCCGGAGGACGAGGAAAACCGCCTCGGGAGCCCCGGCGTTATCAACGGATGAGTAGATGAGACGTCTGGGGCTAACTGTCTCCCCGGGCGTCGTGACCGGTTTCCCCCACCCCCTTGAGTAATCTGGTCGCGCGCAGTACGACCTCCATCGCGAAGCGTGAGTCGGGATCGCCGAGGCGGTCGCCGAGCACCTCCTCCAGGCGGCGCATCCGGTACCGCACGGTCTGCGGGTGGATGTTGAGCCGTTCGGCCAGCTCCACGCCCGTGCCGCGGGTCGTCAGCCAGGCGTAGAGGGTCTCCAGGTACCGCTCCGGCTGGCCGCCGCCGAGCTCGGTGACCTCGCCGAGCAGCCGCCGGGTCAGGTGGTCCACGACCGTCTGGTCCGACAGCAGCCACAGCGTCACCAGGTGCTCGCCGCTGTCGATGACCCGCTCGTCGCCGAGCGCGCCGGTGGCCGCGACGGTGAGCGCGCGGCGGGCCCAGCGCAGCGACTCGGCGGCCTTGACGGTCGGGACGGTCAGCCCGACCGCCAGCCGCCGCTCGGGCCAGCCGGAGGTGAGCATCCGCAGCCGCCCGGCGTCGACCTCGCCGGGCACCAGCAGGTGCGGGGCGTCCCCGGACAGGTCCACCAGCAGGTCGCGGTGCAGGGTGTGCGGGGACGGCTGCGGCCCGGCGGGCAGCGCGACCAGGGTGACCTCGTCGGGCACCGCCCAGCCGGCGAGCCGGGCGAGGTTGCCGACGGTCTGCGCGCTCGGCGGGGGCTCGCGCAGCAGGCTGTGCAGCAGCCGCCGCCGGTGGTCCTGCTGCTCCTCGTCGGGGCGGGCGGTGACGTAGCCCTCCAGCGACAGCGAGGCCAGCTCGTTGATGTAGGAGAACAGCTCGTCCGCGAGCCGTCCCATCACCGGGGCGGGCAGGTTCCGCTCGGCGGCGACCTTCATGACCCGCCGCCAGGCCACCTGGGCGCCGATCCGGTAGGCCGTCTGGAGGCTGGAGAGGGTGCGCCCCTCCATCGCCTCGAACCGGCCGAGCCGCCGGTAGGTCTCGTCGTGCCGGTCGCGCGGGGTGGACGGGTCGGCGAGCGAGTCCACGAAGTGCGACAGGGCCCGCTCGACGCCGATCCGCAGCGCCTGCACGTAGGGGCCGTCGGTGGACCGGCCGTACTCGGGCACGGCGCGCTTGATCTCGGTGATGATCTCCGCGGCGAGCGTGGGCAGCTCGGGCCGGACGAGCGCGACCAGCCACCGGGGGGCGGGGCCGGTCCCGGGGTCGCCGTGCGTCTGCGCCATCGCGCTCCTCCGTGGGCGCGCGCGACGGCGACCGGGTCGGCGGGGGCACCGGCCCGGCGGCCGCCGCGGCGATGCCCGCGGTGGTGTCAGGCCCCGGGCCCGCCCCGCGGGCGGGTGCGGGCGGTCCGGGGTCCGGGGGTGGGACCGCTCCCGTCGCGCCGAGCGGGGGTCCCCACGCGACGGAGCGGCTCGTATGTGATGGAGCACACCGACGTTAGATCAGCGCCCCGCTGTGACGCGCGCCACTTGAGTAAGAAGTGAGTAAAGTCACTTTGCGCCCCTTTTGTGTGACCCACGGTCCCGCTCGCCCCGGTGCGCCGACGGGTCCTCGTCGCGCAGCAGGGCGGCGGCGCGCAGCGTCACGTCCAGCGCGAACCGGGTCTTGGGATCGCCCAGGCTGTCGCCCAGGTAGTGGTCGAGCTGCCGCAGCCGGTACCGCACGGTCTGGGGGTGGACGCGCAGGCTCTCGGCGATGTCCACGGCCGTCCCGCGCGTCGTCACCCACTCGGTCAGGGTCGCGGTCAGCTTCCGGCGGTGCCCGGCCGTCAGGTCGGTGAGCGGCGCCAGGTGCCGCTGGGCCATCTCGTCCGCGAGGACGGTGTCCGACAGCAGCCAGAGGGTCGTCAGGTGCTCCTCGCAGGGGATCAGCGACCCGCGCGGGATGATCCCGTCCCGGGCGAGCTCCAGCAGCCGGACCGCCCAGCGCAGCCCGTGCGCGAGGCGGGTCAGCGGCAGCGTCAGGCCGAGCACGCTGTCGGCCTCCTCCAGTGCCGCCCGCAGCATCGCCTCGCGGGCAGGGGTGAACGGTCCGGGGACCAGCAGCCGCGGTTCCGGGTCGTCCAGGTCGACCAGCACGTCGCCGTCCAGCGCCGACCGGGTGACCGGCGCGCCCGGCGCGACCGCGACGGCCGTCGCGACGTCCGGCAGGGGCCACCAGGCGGCGTTGCGGGCGAGCTCCTCGACGGCCTCGGCGGACGCCGGCGGCTGCCGCAGCAGGGTGCGCAGCAGTTCCTGCCGCACCTCGCGGTGGTGCAGGTCGGCGTGCTTGAGCGCCTGCCGGTGCCCGGTGCGGGCGGCGGCGACCGCCTCGTCGACATAGACGATCATCGCCTCGACCAGGCCCGCGAGCTGCCCGCTGGGCAGGCCCTCCTGCTCGGCCAGGGCGACGGTGCGCCGGTAGCAGACGTGGAAGGCCGTCCGGTAGGCGGCCTGGAGCAGGTCCAGGCTGCGGCCCTCGATGGCCTCGAAGTGGCCGAGCGCGCGGCAGGTCTCGTCGCGGTCGGCGAGGGCGGGCCCGTCGCCCGTGACCTGGGTCACGAACGCGGTGAGCATCTGCTCCACGCCGACCCGCAGGATGCGGCCGTACGCGGAGTCGGCCGGCCGGTCGTACTCCGGGACGGTCCGCCGGATCTCCGCGTCCACCTCGTCGATCGCGGCGGGCAGGTCGTCCCGCATCAGCCGGGCCAGTTTCCGGGGCACCCGGATTCCGAGCGGCCCGGACAGGTGATCCAGCGTGTCGGTCAAGACCTCACCACCTCGAACGAGAGTGATTCGCAGCACGCGTGTGATCCAGGGCACGCGGAGCTTAGGCACGCGCCCGGTGCGGGACAAGGGTCCGGGGCGAAGATGCCTCGCCAGTACTCCACGGATGACAAGTCCGTGCGAGGTCGTTACTCGCGTTCTGACAAACCGGGGTGTGCGGCGGGTGCGCGAAATTCGGTTACCCGCCGGTACTAACTTCGGGGGAGTTTCGCGGGCGCGGAGAACTCATGTGTTGACAACCGGTCCGTAGAGTTGCCGATTCGATGCAATCGACTATTGAGTTCTCGACAGTTCCCGCCGTACGGTCGCCGCCACGGCAACAAACATTCGACTCAGGTTCGCTGGCGGTGGTTCGTGGGAATTGAGGTCGCCGTCGAGGGGCTGACGAAATCCTTCGGCACGCAGACGATCTGGCGGGACGTCACCCTGACGCTTCCCGCCGGTGAGGTCACCGTGCTGCTCGGCCCGTCCGGTACGGGCAAGACCGTCTTCCTCAAGTCCCTCATCGGGCTCATCAAACCCGAGAAGGGCACGGTCCGCGTGGACGGCGTGGACATGGTGAACGACCCGGACCGCCGGGTCTTCCGCGAACGCAAGCGCTTCGGCCTGATGTTCCAGGACGGGGCCATGTTCGGCTCCCTGAACCTGTACGACAACATCGCCTTCCCGCTGCGCGAGCACACCCGCAAGACCGAGGCCGAGATCCGGCGCATCGTGCTGGAGAAGATGGACACCGTCGGCCTGCTCGGGGAGGAGAAGAAGGTCCCCGGGCAGATCTCCGGCGGCATGCGCAAGCGCGCCGGCCTCGCCCGCGCGCTGGTGATGGACCCCGAGGTCATCCTGTGCGACGAGCCGGACTCCGGACTCGACCCGGTCCGCACCGCGCACCTGTCGCAGCTGCTCATCGACGTCAACGCGCGCATCGACGCGACGATGCTGATCGTCACGCACAACATCGAGATCGCCAGCACCGTCCCGGACAACATCGGCATGCTCTACCGGCGCGACCTGGTCGCGTTCGGCCCGCGCGAGACGGTGATCGCCTCCGAGGACCCGGTGATCGCGCAGTTCCTGCGGGGCAGCCCCGAGGGGCCGATCGGGATGAGCGAGGAGAAGGACGCCGCGCTGCTCGCCGAGGAGGCCGCCCGGGCCGCGAGCCGGGCCCGGCCCGTCGCCCGGCCCATCGAGATCCCGGCGCAGCTCCGGCCCAGCCCCGGCGAGCCCGAGCGGGCCGGCGAGCTGCGGCACGCCGCCCGGGTGGACGCGCTGCTGCCGTCCCTGCCGCCCGAGGCCGCCGCCGCGATCCGGCGCGGCCGGGCCGCGACCGAGGAGGCCGCCAGGCTCGCCGCCGAGCAGCAGGCGCGGGCGGCGCGGCCGGCCGCGC
>NZ_JBFAOF010000285.1:0-7801 GCF_040675125.1 Spirillospora sp. NPDC049652
CGCGCGCCGGCAGCGGAACGACCGCTGCCAGGCCTGCGGCTGAACGCGGCCCCGTCGCCGGGCGCCGCCTCGCCTCGGGCGCCCGCCGCCCCCGGCGAACGGCCCGCCCGGCGTCTCCGCCATGTCCTCTCCCCCCGGTGCGGATACCTGAGGGCTACCCGGAGCGGTCAGCGGAGACTCCCGGCGGAGTAACACTTTGCGGTCATTTGGCAACCCTGGGGCACCATCGGACGGGCTCGGACGTCACCCCCGGAAACCGCCAGGGCCGGACATGCCGGAACGGCCGGGTCCCCGCTCCACGCGGGGACCCGGCCGTCCGGACCGTTCGGAGGGTCAGACCTGGCCGGCCTTCTCCAGCGCCTCGCAGCAGGTGTTCACCAGCAGGCGGGTGACGTTGTAGGGGTCGATGTTGGCGTTCGGGCGCCGGTCCTCGATGTAGCCCTTCTTGTCCACCTGGACCTGCCACGGGATCCGGACGGACGCGCCGCGGTCGGAGACGCCGTAGGTGTAGACGTTCCAGGGGGCGGTCTCGTGCTGGCCGGTCAGCCGCTCGTGGATGCCCGGGCCGTACCCGGCGATGTGCTCCTCGACCTTGCCCTCGGCGCCCATCGCCTCGCAGGCGGTGATGATCGCGTCGTAGGACTCGCGCATGGCCTTGGTGGAGAAGTTGGTGTGCGCACCGGCGCCGTTCCAGTCGCCCTTGGCGGGCTTCGGGTCCAGGGTCGCCGCCACGTCGAAGTCCTCGGCGATGCGGTACAGCAGCCAGCGGGCGAGCCACAGGTGGTCGGAGACCTCCACCGGGCCGGCCGGGCCGATCTGGAACTCCCACTGGCCGGGCATGACCTCGGCGTTGATGCCGGAGACCTTGATGCCGGCCTCCAGGCAGGCGTCCAGGTGGCGCTCGACGATGTCGCGGCCGAACACCTCGTCCGCGCCGACGCCGCAGTAGTACGGGCCCTGCGGGGCGGGGAAGCCGGTCTCGGGGAAGCCGAGCGGGCGGCCGGCCTGGAAGAAGGTGTACTCCTGCTCGATGCCGAACCAGGAGTCCTGCTCGGCGTAGCGCTCGGCCACCGGACGGAGCTTGGCGCGGTTGTTGCTGGGGTGCGGGGTGCCGTCCACGTGGTACACCTCGCACAGCACCAGCTTGCTGTCGCCGCCCCGGATCGGGTCGGGCACGCAGAGGACGGGCTTGAGGACGCAGTCGGAGTTGTCGCCGGGGGCCTGGTTGGTGCTGGAGCCGTCGAAGCCCCAGTCCGGGAGCTCGGCGCCGTCGGCGAGGATCCTGGTCTTGGACCGGAGCCTGGCGGTCGGCTCGGTGCCGTCGACCCAGATGTATTCGGCCTTGTAGCTCAACGTCTCCTCCATCCGGTGGCCCGGTACGTCCGGACGAGAAGAGCGTCTCAACAGGGCATTTCGGACCTGTTGCCCGTTTGTGAACGGCATGTTAAACAGCATCTGACCTGCGAAAACGTCCTTGAGACGCCGCTCACACCGCCCTGCCGAAGCCCGTTTTCGGCCGGTCCCGGACGGCGAAGGCCCCGCCTTCGGAGGGAAGGCGGGGCCGTACGTGGAGGTGGGCGCGGCAGGTTTCGAACCTGCGGCCACCCGCTTGTAAGGCGGGTGCTCTACCCCTGAGCTACGCGCCCCAGGCCGTGGGCGAACGCCCCGGCGACCGGGCAAGCGTACCCGGTCCGCAGGGGCTTACGCGAAACGGTTTCCCTCAGCTCAGGACGGCGGGAGCACGGGATCGGACGAGGCCGCCGGACGCCTCCACACGAAGATTCCTTGACCGGCTCTGGGGCGTCCGGACAGGTCCCGCCGGGGAGATCGCCAGCAGGAGGGCGGTCCTCCGGATCCGCCGCGTCCGGAGGACTCCCGGCGTCCCGGTCCGCGGATGGGCCGTAGACCGCGAAGCCCGTCCGGCCGGTCGACGCGGCGATACGGGGGTATGCGCCGCACTGACGGAACGCCGGACGGCGCGGGCACCACGTTCAGAGGAGGGGCACCCCGACATGGGCACATCGGTTCCGCGGACCAGCCCGGTCGAACCGGCCACGACCGGGGAGCAGTACACGATCACCGCCGGGCCCTACCGGGCGGTGGTCACCGAGCTGGGCGCGGGCCTGCGGTCGCTCACCCACGACGGTGAGCCGCTCGTGCTGAGCCACGGCGAGGACGAGGTCCCGCCCGCCGCGTTCGGGCAGCTGCTGATCCCCTGGCCGAACCGCGTCGACCGCGGCCGCTACACCTGGGACGGGGAGGAGCACGTCCTGGTCGTCGACGAGCCGGAGTTCGACTGCGCCATCCACGGCCTGGTCCGCTGGTCCACGTGGCGGGAGGTCGAGCGCGCGCCCGACCGGGTCATGCTCGGGACGCGGCTGCTCGCCTCCCCCGGCTACCCGTTCCGGCTGGACGTCGCGGCCGAGTACGTCCTGCACGAGACGCACGGGCTGACGGTCACGGTGACCGCCGCCAACCACGGCCGCGCGGCCGCGCCGTACGGGCACGGCGCGCACCCCTACCTGTCGGTGGGCGAGCCGGTCGACGACTGCGTCGTCCAGCTCCCCGGCGACCACTACCTGCCGGTGGACGACCGGATGATCCCGCAGGGCCCGCCGCGTCCGGTCGAGGGGACGGGGTACGACCTGCGGTCGGGTCGGCGGCTGGGCTCCCTGGAGATCGACCGCGCCTTCACCGGCCTGCGCCGCGACGACGCCGGACGCGCCTGGGTGCACCTCAACGGCACGAACCGGCGGACCTCCTTCTGGCTCGACCACACGCACCCCTGGGTGGAGGTCTACACCGCCGACAACGTGCCTCCGGCGCGGCGCCGGCAGGGCCTCGGGGTGGAGCCGATGACGTGCCCGCCGAACGCGTTCGCGACCGGGACGGACGTCATCCGGCTGGAACCGGGGGCCGTGCACACCGGCTCGTGGGGCATCCTCGCGGGCTGACCCGCACCCGCCGCACCCGCCGCCCCGGGCCCACCCCCGACGAGCGGCCCGCACGACCGAGACGAACGAGGAGGACGCACTGTCATGGAGACCCCGAAGCGCGCGGACGCGCTCGCCCTGTTCGGCGTCACCGGCGACCTGGCCCAGAAGATGATCTTCCCCGCGCTGTACCGGCTGACCGAGCGCGGCGTCCTGGACGTCCCGGTCGTCGGCGCCGCCTACTCCGACTGGGACGACGAGGCGCTGCGCACCCACGCCCGGCGCTGGATCAACACCGCCGTCGTGGACTTCGACGAGGAGGTCTTCGCGAAGCTGGCGTCCCGGCTCAGCATCGTCACCGGCGACTTCGAGGACGGCGCGACGTTCTCCCGGCTGCGCGACCGGCTGCGGGAGGCGACCGGCGGCGGCGGGTTCGTCAGCCACTACCTCGCCGTCCCGCCGTCGCTGTTCACCAGGGTCGCCGAGTCGCTTGCCGCCGAGGGCCTGAACCGGGACGCGCGGCTGGTGGTGGAGAAGCCCTTCGGCCACGACCTGGCCAGCGCCAGCGCCCTGAACGAGCGGCTGACCGGCTTCTTCGACGAGGAGCACCTGCTGCGCGTGGACCACTTCCTCGGGGACGTGGCCGTGGAGGGCATGAAGGCGGCCCGGTTCGCCAACGAGCTGCTCGCCCCGCTCTGGAACCGCGACCACATCGCCAACGTCCAGATCGACCTGCTCGAAGCCTTCGACGTGGCCGACCGGGGCTCCTTCTACGACGCGGTCGGCTGCGTCAAGGACGTCGTCCAGAACCACATGCTCCAGGTGTTCATGCTCCTGGCGATGGAACCGCCCGCCACACCGGACGCGGAGGCCGAGGCCGAGGAGAAGCACCGCGTCCTCCAGGCGACCCGTCCGATCGACCCCGCCGAAGCCGTGCGCGGCCAGTACCGGGGCTACCTGGACGTCGAGGGCGTCAAGCCCGGCTCCAGGACCGAGACCTACTTCGCGAGCCGGCTGTGGGTCGACAACTGGCGCTGGCAGGGCGTCCCGTTCCTGCTGCGCAGCGGCAAGGCGGTCCACACGACCTCGACGGAGGTGGTCGTGGAGCTGAAGACGCCGCCCGTCACGCTCTACCCGGACCGGCACGGCAGGCCCGCGCCGAACCTGATCCGCTTCCACATGGTGCCCGAGGCCGCCATGACCGTGGAGATGGTGGTGAAGCAGCCCGAGAGCGGGCTGCCGTCCGAGCCGGTGCCGCTGCGGGTGGACTTCGCCGACGTGTACGGCCGGGTCGAGATGCCCTACGAGAACATCATCGAGGCCGCCGTCACCGGCGACCGGACGTACTTCGCCTCCCTGCCCGTCGTGGAGGAGTGCTGGCGCATCGTCGAACCCGTCCTCGGCCTGGACGACGCGCCGATCTCCTACGACCCCGGCTCATGGGGCCCCGACGAGGCGGCGGCGCTGCCCGGCCCGCTGGGCTGGCACGACGTCACCCCGCGCAGGCGCTGAAACGCCGGCACCCCGCACGGACGGGCCAGGGCGCCGTCCGTGCGGTGCGGGAAGATCACGGAGCGTCCGGGTCGTCCTGCTCGGCGAGGAAGCGCTCGAACTGCGCGCCGAGCTCCTCGGCGGTGGGCATGTCCTGGCGCTCGGCGAGCAGCGACTCGCGCTCGGCGGCGCCCGCGAACGCGTCGTACTGCTGCTCCAGGGCCGTCACGACCTTCTCGACCTCGGCGTTGCCCGCGACCTGCTCGGCGATCTCGGCGTCGGTGTGGACGGCCGACTCGCGCAGTTCGTCGGACGGCAGCACCAGGCCGGTGGCCGCGATGACCGCCTCCAGCGCGGCGACGGCCGCCGCCGGGTAGCCGGACTGGGCGAGGTAGTGCGGGACGTGCACGGCGAAGCCGACCGCGTCGTGGCCGTGCTGGCCGAGCCGGTACTCCAGCAGCGCGGCGGCGCTGCCCGGCACCTGGACCTTGTCGAACCAGGACGTCCGGGTGATCAGCTCGGGCCGGGTGGCGTGCGCGGTCAGCCCGACCGGGCGGGTGTGCGGCACGCCCATCGGGATGCCGTGGAAGCCCACGGTCAGCGCCACGCCGAGGCGGGAGACCAGGGACCGGACGGCGTCCGCGAAGCCCTCCCACTGCCGGTCCGGCTCGGGTCCGGTGAGCAGCAGGAACGGGGTGCCCACCTCGTCCCGGAGGAGCCGGACGACCAGCTCGGGGGCCTCGTAGCCGGACCAGTGGTCGCGGTCGAAGGTCATCATCGGGCGGCGGGCCCGGAAGTCGAGCAGGGCGTCCACGTCGAAGCGGGCGATGACGCGGCCGTCCAGGGAGCCGAGGAGGTGGTCGCGGACGAGCTGGCCCGCCTGCCCCGCGTCCACGAAGCCGTCGAGGCTGTGCAGCAGGACCGGCCCGGTCATCTCGGGCAGGTCGGCGTCCAGCTCGTACAGGTCCTCAGGGTTCAGCAACGTCTCCCCCACATCTGGCCGGTCGGTCGTCCCAACACTAGGACATAGGGGGCCTCATCCCGCCGGGTGATGTGATCGTGATCGCATCTCCGCACCGGACCGTTACGCGGCCGAGGGCATCACGCGGTGAACGGGCGGTCCGCCGCGCCGGACGGACCTGCCCGACGCCGGGCGGTCCGTCCGGAGCGGCGAGCGGCAGCAGGAGCCGCGATCGCCTTCGCGGGGTCAGCGGGGCAGGCCGACGTGCTTCTCCGCCGGGACGATCTCACCTCCCGAGGGGCTCAGGCGCGGCGTGACACGCGGGCCGCGCCAGGCGGAGACGTCGGCGCCCTTCGGCGCGTGCCGGGCGATGTGGTCGGCGTAGATCTGGAACCACTCCTGCGCGGTGTACGGCGACCAGCCGTGCTGCTTGGCCCGGCCGTACACGAAGGTGAAGCCGGACGACGGGCCGGTCAGGGCGTCGGTGCGCTGCTGGAACAGCTCGACGGCCGTGTTCAGGAAGTAGGTGTCGGTGTCCCCGACGTACACGAACACCTTGCCCTGGAGCTTGGGGCCGAGCGTCGGCCACTCGGCGGCGACCTTGGCCGACAGGTCCATCGCCTTCCACCGCGCGCTCACCGAGTGGTCGATCGTCCCGGACGGCTTGTCCCAGGCCTGGGCCGGGTAGCCGTCCCCTCCCCGCGGGCTGAACAGCGCCTCCCACATGGCCCACGAGCCGCCCGAGCGGTCCCTGTCGCCGCGCGCCAGCTCCCAGAGGTTCTCCTGGGCGTTGACGTAGTTGGTGTCGCCCTGGACGGTCCGGCTGTCCGGGCGCGGCGTCCGGTCCCATTCCCGGACGGTCTCGTAGGCGTTGCCGTCGCCGTACACGTTGACGATCTGCTCGCGGCGGAGGTCCACCGGGTCGGGGTACCCGGCGAACGCGCCGCCGTAGACGTCCGGGTAGAAGACCTGGCTCGCCAGCGCCATCCAGCCGCCGGTCGAGCCGCCGCTGGTGACGCGGCCGTAGGGCTCGGCGATGGTGTGGAAGCGGGCGTCGATCGCCGGGATCAGCTCCCGCGTGGTCGCCTCCCCGTAGGGGCCGAGGTTGGGCGTGTCCACGGCGTAGGAGGTGTCGTAGAACGGGTTCTCCTCGCGGACCTCCACGACGACGAACCGGGGCGCCGCGTCCGACAGCCACCACTTGGAGAAAGCGTTGCCGCCGTCCTCGCGGAACCCGCGCGGGGCGTTCGTGGTGAAGTGCCCGAAGTGGTACTCGACCGGGTAGCGAACGGTCCCGTTCGGGTCGTATCCGGCCGGGAGCAGGACGTTCGCGCCGATGTAGACGGGCCGCCCCCAGAACCGCGACAGCGCCGGGCTCTGGATCTTGACGTGCTTCACGTGCGCCGAGTCGGCCGGGTTGCCCTGCTGGCAGGTTCCGCCCGGCGGGACCGGCTGGGACGGCGTGATCAGGTGGTCGAGGGTCAGTCCGACCGTCCCGCCGCGCGCCGGGTCGATGTCGACCCAGCGGGGGGTGCTGAAGAAGTTGCCCGGCGAGTTGAACAGGTCCATGCCGTCCCCGCAGGGCATGTGCATCTTGACCGTCGAGCCGTCGCCGCGCCGGAACGTGTCGTAGGTGTTGAAGAACGCCTGCACCGAGTACCGCCCGGCGGGCAGCGATCGGATGCTCTTCAGCGGGTAGCCGTACGTCCCGCCGCCCGCGTCCAGGACGACGCTCCCGCCGGGCCGGAGGCCGTCGGCGTTCCGTCCCCAGAAGGGGACGCCGCCGGCGATGTCGATCTGGTCGCGGGGCTCGGAGTCCCCCTTCCGGGAGACGATCACGTAGGCGCGCCCGTCCACGGCGGCCCGGCCGTTCTGCCGGGCGGCGGACGGGGCGAGGGTGACGGTGAACCGGAGCCTGCCGTGGCCGGAGACCCCGGCCGCGGTCGTCCCGGTCACCACGAGCAGAACGGCGCACAGCGCGCCGGCGAGCCGAGCCCGCATGGGCCCACCTCCTGGGGGGATGAGGAGCTTCCGACCGGATCAATCCCCGCAGAAAGAACTTTCGTATCAACTGTCACAGAAGTCGGGACGACGGTTTCGCGAATGATCTTCCGGACACGCCGGTCCCGTCCCCTTCCGAGGGGGCTCCCGCCCGCACGCCGGACAACCGGATCCGACACAATCGGGTCCGTACTCGTGGAGGAGGCGCAGCCATGACCGAAGCCGAGACCGGCCGCCCGTACGACATCGTCCTTTTCGGCGCGACCGGGTTCACCGGCGGCCTGACCGCCGAGTACCTGGCCAGGAAGGCCGAACCCGGCCTCCGCTGGGCGCTCGCCGGACGCAGTCCCGGGAAACTGGAGGACGTCCGCGACCGGCTCGCCGCGATCGACCCGACGCTCGCCGAACTGCCGCT
>NZ_JBFAOF010000286.1:0-7800 GCF_040675125.1 Spirillospora sp. NPDC049652
TAGTGTTGGCGGTACGCCCGTCCACGCCGCTGGAGTTGTAGTTAATAGCGAGTTTGGGCTCCAGGCCGCCGGGGGCGGGAGGGACCCGCAGCGGGCGTCCCCGCCGTCGCCGTGGTCGGACGGCGCGGGCTCACCGGCGAGCGGCTCCGCCGGGCCCGGATCCAGGCCGTCTACGCCCTCACCGACATCGACCCGGCGCTCGCCCGCACGCCGAACGCCGCGGGGCCCCTCCTGGAACGGCTCACCGTCGCCATCGCCGACGAGTGGCTCCCGCCCCGCGGCGCTCCTCTCTGACCTCCCGTCTCCCCCCTCCCGCCGCGCGTCCTCCGTGCCTCGCGAGACGCGGTGGGAAGCCGTGGCCCGGCCCTTTACATACTGTCAGCTGATTCGGGAATGCCCATACAGAGTGGACATGGCACGCAGGTGCGGCCTGCCCTCACCCTTGAGGGCGTACCAGCTGGTCACAACCTGTCGACGTTGACGGAGGGCACTATGAAGGTCGGCGTTCCCCGCGAGATCAAGAACCACGAGTACCGGGTCGCCATCACCCCCGCCGGGGTGCACGAGCTGACCCGGAACGGGCACGAGGTCTTCGTCGAGCGCGGCGCCGGCGAGGGCTCGGCCATCCTCGACGACGACTACACCTCGGCCGGGGCCAAGATCCTGGAGAGCGCCGACGAGGTCTGGGCCGAGGGCGACCTGATCCTCAAGGTCAAGGAGCCGATCGCCGCCGAGTACCACCGGATGCGCTCGGGCCAGACCCTGTTCACCTACCTGCACCTCGCCGCGTCCCGCGAGTGCACCGACGCGCTGCTGTCGGCGGGCGTCACCGCGATCGCCTACGAGACCGTCCAGCTTCCGGACCGCTCGCTGCCGCTGCTCGCCCCGATGTCGGAGGTCGCGGGCCGCCTCGCCCCGCAGGTCGGCGCCTACAACCTCATGCGCTTCAACGGCGGCCGCGGCGTGCTGCCCGGCGGCGTGCCGGGCGTCGCCCCGGCCAAGGTCGTCGTCATCGGCGGCGGCGTGTCCGGCCTGAACGCGGCGCAGATCGCGGTCGGCATGGGCGCGGACGTCACCATCCTGGACGTCAGCGTCGACCGGCTCCGCCACATCGACGCGATCTACCAGGGCCGGCTGAAGACCCTGGTCTCCAACGCCTACACCCTGGAGCAGGAGTGCCGGGCCGCCGACCTGGTGATCGGAGCGGTGCTGATCCCCGGCGCCAAGGCCCCCAAGCTGGTCTCCAACGAGCTGGTCGCGCACATGAAGCCCGGCTCGGTGCTGGTGGACATCGCGATCGACCAGGGCGGCTGCTTCGAGGACTCGCGTCCGACCACGCATGCCGACCCCACCTTCAAGGTGCACGAGTCGGTCTTCTACTGCGTGGCGAACATGCCGGGCTCGGTGCCGAACACCTCCACCTACGCGCTCACCAACGTCACGCTGCCCTACGCGGTCGCCATCGCGAACAAGGGCTGGAAGGACGCCCTGATCGCCGACCGCGCGCTCGCGCTCGGCCTGAACACCCACGCCGGCAGCCTGGTCTACGACCACGTCGCCGAGGCGCACGGCATGAAGCACGTGTCGCTGGAGTCCGTCCTCGCCTGACGCCGCTCCCGCACGACCCGGCCACGACCCCGCGCACGGCCTCTCCGCGCGGCTTCTCCGCAGGACCCGACGGCCCGCGTCCGGCCCGCCCTTCCCCCGGCGGCCGCACGCGGGCCGTCGCGTTCTCCCGCGCGCGGGAGAACCCGCGCGCGGGGCGTGCCGTCCCGGACGCGCAAGGTCATGTGACCACCCACACGGCGCAAAAGGCGCATCCCAGGTGCAAGTTCTCCTACGCTTGAGCCATGCGGTTGACGAAGGCGACCGATCTCGCACTGCGCGTGGTGATGAGCCTCGCGGCGACCGATCCCGAGCCGAGCACGGCCCGGCGGATCGCCGCGGAGATGCGCGTCCCCTACAACCACCTCGCCAAGGTGGTGGCGCGGCTGCAGCGCCTCGGCGTGGTCGAGACCCGGCGCGGACGCGGCGGCGGGCTCAACCTGACCGACGCGGGCCGCCGGGTGTCGGTCGGACGGCTCGTCCGCGACCTCGAAGGGGCCGGTGACGTCGTCGAGTGCGAGGGCGACGTGCCCTGCCCGCTGCGGCAGGCGTGCCGCCTGCGGTCCGCGCTCCGCCAGGCGCAGGAGGCGTTCTTCGCCTCGCTGGACGGGATCACGCTCGCCGACCTGGTCGCCGCGCCGACCGGCCCGGTGCTGCTCGGCCTCGCCGGACGCCCGCCCTCCGGGTGAACCCCCCGCTCCCCCCTCCCCCGCCCCCGTCTGCCCTTTAATCAGTAGATCAGATACCAATTTGGAGGCGCCATGCTCTCCCCCCGGTCCGCCGAGGTCGTCCGTGCCACGCTCCCCGTCGTCGGCGGCGCGATCAACGACATCACCGCCGTGTTCTATCCGCGGATGTTCGCCGCGCACCCCGAGCTGCTGCGCGACCTGTTCAACCGGGGGAACCAGGCGGCCGGCACGCAGAAGCAGGCGCTGGCCGGGTCCATCGCGGCCTTCGCGACCGCGCTCGTCGAGCACCCGGACGTCCGCCCGGACGCCATGCTGAGCCGGATCGCGCACAAGCACGCGTCCCTCGGCGTCCTGCCGGAGCAGTACCCGATCGTCCACGAGCACCTGTTCGCCGCGATCGTCGAGGTGCTGGGCGACGCGGTCACCGAGGAGGTCGCCGCCGCCTGGGACGAGGTCTACTGGCTGATGGCGAACGCCCTCATCGAGATCGAGCGCCGGCTGTACGCCGAGCAGGGCGTGCTCGCGGGCGACGTCTGGAACACCTGGGTCGTCGCCGAGCGCGTCGAGGAGACCGGCGTCACCGCGACGTTCCGGCTGCGTCCGGCCGACGACGCGGCGGAGGTCGCCCCGTTCCGGGCCGGGCAGTACGTGTCGGTGCGGGTCCCGCTGGAGGACGGCGCGCGCCAGATCCGCCAGTACAGCCTGACCGACGCGCCCGGCGCGCGGGAGCGCACCATCACGGTCAAGCGCGAGGAGGGCGACCCGGCGGGCGAGGTCTCCAACCGGCTGCACGACACCGTCCGGGTGGGCGACACCCTGGAGGTCTCGGCCCCCTACGGCGACCTGGTGCTGGACGCGGGCGACACCCCCGTGCTGCTCGCCTCCGCGGGCATCGGCTGCACCCCGATCGTCGCGATGCTCAAGCAGCTCGTCGAGGACGGGCACCAGGCCCCGGTGATCGCCGTCCACGGCGACCGGACGCACGGCGCCCACGCCCTGCGGGAGGAGCGCGCCGCCCTGGTCGGCAAGCTCGCCGCGGGCACCGACCTCACCTGGTACGAGACCCCGGACCAGCCCTGGCCGGCCGAGCGCACCGGCCTGGTGGACCTGTCCGGCGTCGAGCTGCCCGAGGGCCTGCGCGCCTACCTGTGCGGCCCGCTGCCGTTCATGCGGGCCGTCCGGACGCAGCTGATCGAGCGCGGCGTCCCGGCGGCAGACATCCACTACGAGGTCTTCGGCCCCGACCTCTGGCTCGCCGCCGCCTGACACGTAGGGTGTCCCCATGGGGGAACTGATCATCCTTCGGCACGGCGAGACCGAGTGGAGCCGGGACCGGCGGCACACGGGACGCACCGACATCCCGCTGACCGCCAGGGGCGAGGAGCAGGCGCGCGCCCTCGTCCCGGCCCTCTCGGGCCTGCGCCCGGTGAAGGTCGTCTCCAGCCCGGCCGAGCGGGCGCGGCGCACCGCCGCGCTCGCCGGCCTCACGGTGGACGAGACCGACCCGGACCTGTGGGAGTGGGACTACGGCGGCTACGAGGGGATCACCAGCGAGGAGATCCGCGCCTCCCGGCCCGGCTGGTACCTGTGGGACGACGGGGTGGTCCCCGGCGACGCCGACCATCCGGGCGAGAACGTCGGGCAGGTCGGCAAGCGCGCCGACAACGTGCTCACCCGGGTCCGCCCGCTGCTCGCCGAGGGGGACGTGGTCCTCGTCGCGCACGGGCACGTCCTGCGCGTCCTCACCGCCCGCTGGCTCGGCCTGGACCCGACCGACGGAAGGCTGTTCGCCCTGGGCACCGGCACCGTCTCCACGCTCGGCCACGAGCATGACCGCCCGGTCGTCACGACCTGGAACGTCCCGCCGCGAAGCGGGTAATATACCCCCCGGGGGGTTCCCCCAGGGGGTATCGTGGCCCGACCCCCGGCACGCCGGCGACTGTGAGGACGAGATGGCGACGAGCGAGACCCCGACCCGCGGCTACACCGCCACCAAGGACCAGCTCGGCACGCGGCTGCGCCGCATCGAGGGACAGGTCCGGGGCATCGAGCGCATGGTCGAGGACGACCGGTACTGCATCGACATTCTGACCCAGATCAGTGCGATCCAGGCCGCCCTCGACAAGGTGGCGCTCGGCCTGCTGGACGGGCACGTCCGGCACTGCGTGGCCGAGGGCTCGCAGGAGGGCAAGTCCGAGATGATGTCCACCGAGCTGATGGCGGCCGTCGGACGGCTCATGCGCCGCGGCTGACGTCACGAGGCCGCCGCCCACCGACCGCCCACCGACCGGCCGGCCGCCGTCAGGGAGCCATCGCCCAGGGAACGGCCGCCCTCAGGAGGCCATCGCCCAGCCGGGCCCGCCGGCGCCGTGCTCGCGGATGAGGGCGCGGGCGCGCCGGGCGTCCGGGCTGTAGCGGTACCGCTCGGGGACGACCCGGGTCGTCCGGTAGAGGCCCTTGAGCGTGAGCGTGGCGGCGAGGTCCGACGTGGGCAGGCCCGGCAGCCCGTACTTGCGGCGGGCCCAGCGCGGCAGCGTGGACACGACGAGCACGCCGACGGCGGGCGCCGCGAGCTTGAGCGGCACGAGCCTGCCGGGCAGGGCCGGGTTGAACATCCGCCGGAACCCCTCCTTCGCCTCGTCGCAGGCCCAGATCCGGTCGCGCATGCCGGCGTAGTAGTCGCGCATCTCGGCGACGCTGGACGGGACGTCCGCCGGATCGAGGCCGACGACGGCCGCGGCCAGGCGCTGCTCGTCCACGAACCGGTCGGCGTCGGCGCGGCTCAGCGGCACGCCGGAGCGGCGCGCGACGTCCAGGTAGGAGTCGACCTCGCCCATGTGCACCCAGAGCAGGCTCTCCGGCTCGTCCACGCGGAACACCTCGCCGGTGCGCAGGTCGGTGCCGGTGAGCTTGGAGTGCAGCTTGCGGACGCGCCGCCCGACCCGCTCGACCTCCGCGCGCGTCCCGTAGGTGCGCACCCGGACGAACTCGACCGTCCGGCCGAGCCGGGCCCAGGCCGTGGCCGGGTCCATCAGCTCGGAGTTCTGCGCGGTGCCCCACATCGAGTGCGGGTGCAGCGCCTGGAGCAGCAGCGCGCGGATCCCGCCGACGACCAGCACCGGCTCGCCCATCACCCGCCAGGTCACCGAGTCCGGCCCGAACAGCCCGAAGTCCTCGCCGCCCGGGACCGCCCGGCCGTCCGGACGCCCGTCCAAGGCCATCGCCCGCTCCTCTCCCGCACCGTCCCCGCGCCGGCCGGCGCGCTCCCACCAGGTGACCACGTCCGGCGACGCAAGTAATCACTTATTCCCCGGATATGGCGGGACTCACACCGGCCGGCCCGGCCCGCGCCGGGGCGGGGCCGGAGGGGCGGGCCCGGACGCGGAGTCAGGCGTCGTCGGGTTCGGCGTCCTGGGGGCCGGTCTGCTCGGCGACCCAGGCGAGGTAGTCCATGCTGCCCGCGACGACCGGAGTCGCGATGATCTCCGGGGTGTCGTAGGAGTGCTCGTCGGTGATCAGGCTGGCGAGCTCGTCGAAGCGGTCGACGGTGGTCTTGAAGAGCACCATCCACTCCTCGGCCGCCTCGATCTCGCCCTCCCACCAGTAGGTGCTCGCGACCGGTCCGACCAGCTGCGCGCAGGCGGCGAGCCGCTCGGTGACGGCGGACTTCGCCAGCGCCGCCGCCTCCGCGCGCGAGTCGGTGGTGGTGGTCACCTGAACGTAGGCGTCGGCCATGACCGACCTCCTTCCCCCGTGCACCGATCGTAGCCCGGCGGGCTCCCGGTCACCGGCGCGGCCATACGACCAGTGCGCTGCCGCCGTGCCGCCGGACCGGCTCGGCGACCGCCCTGACCAGGCTCGGAGACAGGAACTCCAGCCCGGTGGCCGCGCCGATCTGCCCGGCGGGCGGGCCGGGGAACAGCGCCAGCCGGTGGCCCCTCGCCGCCAGCGCCTGCCCGTACAGGTCGATGAAACCCTGCTCGGCGAAGACCTGCGGCGTGTTGCGCTGGGTCGCGCGCGGCGCGGCGAGCGCGGCCGGCAGGGGCATCCCGAGGTCGATCCGGTTCAGCAGGATCTGCAGCACGGTCGTGATGATCGTCGAGCCGCCGGGGCTGCCCACCGCCAGCAGCGGACGGCCGTTCCGCAGCACGATGGTCGGGGCCATGCTGCTGCGCGGGCGCTTCTCCGGACCGGGCACGTTCGGGTCGGGCGCCTGGCCGGGGGCGGGCGGCTGGAGGCTGAAGTCGGTCAGCTCGTTGTTGAGCAGGAAGCCGCGGCCGGGGACGGTGAGCGCGCTGCCGCCGAACTGCTCGATCGACAGCGTGTACGACGCGACGTTCCCCCACCGGTCGGCGACCACCAGGTGCGTGGTCTGCGGCCCCTCGTGGCCGAGCGGCCGGGCCGGCGCGGTGGACGGCTCGCAGCGCGGGTAGTGCCCGTCCGGCGTGCCGGGCGGGACGGGCGCGGGCGCGGCCGCGTCCGGCTTGATCCGGCAGGCGCGCTCGCGGGCGAAGCCCTTCGAGAGCAGCTCCTTCACCGGGACGTTCACCTTGTCGGCGTCGCCGATGTAGGCGCCCCGGTCGGCGTAGGCGAGCTTGGACGCCTCCAGGTAGTAGTGCAGGGCGCTGACCGGGTCCTTCGGGCTGAGCCGGTAGTTGCCCAGGATGTTCAGCGCCTCGCCCACCGTGATCCCGCCGGACGAGGACGGCGCCATGCCGTACACGTCCACGCCCCGGTAGTTCACGTGTGTCGGGTCGCGCCACACCGGCCGGTAGGCGGGCAGGTCGGCGTCCGCCATCAGGCCCGGCCGGACGTTGCGGGTGGCGTTCGGGTCCTTGGGCGGATGCTGGACGGTCCGGACGATCTCCTTGCCCAGTTCCCCGCCGTACAGCCAGGACGGTCCGCGTTTCGCCAGTTCCCGGTACGTCCGCGCGAGGTCGGGGTTGCGGAAGGTCGAGCCGACCACCGGCAGCTTGCCTCCCGGCAGGAACAGCTCGCGCGTCGGGACGATGTCCCGGAACCGCGCCTCGTTCGTGGCGGTCTGGTCCTGGAACTCCTGGTCCACGACGAAGCCGCGCTCGGCGACGCGGATCGCGGGCTGTAGCAGGGAGGCCATGGAACGCGTCCCGAAGCGGCGGAGACCGGTGTCCCACTGCGCGAACACGCCGGGGACCCCGACCGACAGTCCGCTGGTCACGGCCTCGTCGAAGGACAGCGGCTTGCCCGTCGCCGGGTCGATGAAGGAGTCGGCCCGCATCGCCTTCGGGGCCTTTTCGCGGCCGTCGATCGTGGAGACGCGGCGGCTGCGGGCGTCGTAGTAGGTGAAGTACCCGCCGCCCCCGATGGCCGAGACGTACGGCTCGGTGACGCCGAGGGTCGCGGTGGCGGCGACGGCCGCGTCCATCGCGTTGCCGCCGCGCCGCAGGACCTCCAGCGCGCTGCGGCTGGCGTCCAGGTCGACGGTGGAGACCGCGCCGCCGTAGCCGGTCGCGACGGCCTGCTTGCC
>NZ_JBFAOF010000287.1:0-7771 GCF_040675125.1 Spirillospora sp. NPDC049652
GGGCGGGTTCCGCTTCGACCGCGACAGCCGGACGCACGTCGGCCACCCGGCCGGCGCCGCGTCGGGCATCCGCGCGGAGGTCCGGGTCTGGCTGCCGCCGCAGTACGACGACCCGCGCTACCGGGGACAGCGGTTCCCCGTGATCGAGCTGCTGCCCGGGTTCCCCGGCTCGGCCTGGACCTGGTTCGGCGCGCTGCACGTCGCGACCGAACTGGAGAAGGCGATGCGGAACGGCCAGGCCAAGCCGTACATCCTCGTCTCGCCGACGATCACCGTGCAGCCCGGCCGGGACACCGAGTGCGCCGACATCGCGGGCGGCCCGCGCGTCGCGACCTGGCTCACCACCGACGTCCGGACGGCCGTGACACGCGACTTCCGCGCCCTGCCGGACGCCGGGTCGTGGGCGACGCTCGGCTACTCGACCGGCGGGTTCTGCGCGGTGAAGCTGGCCGAGCAGCGGCCCGACATGTTCCGCGCGGCGGTGAGCCTCGCGGGCTACTTCGAACCGACCTCGCCCGACCTCACCCGCGACCCGGCCGCCGTCCGCGCCAACAGCCCGCTGGAGCTGCTGGCGACGCGTCCGGCCGTGGACCTGCTGCTCGGCGGAACCCGCACCGACCGGGGGACGGCCGCGGCGATCGCCGGCATGGTCGCGCGCGTCCGGCCGCCGACCCGGGCCTTCACCTACGTCCTGCGGAACGGAGGGCACCTGCCGAAGGTGTGGGAGGGCATGCTGCCGAAGTCGTTCGAGTGGCTCACGCAGCGCTTGGCGGGGCCGAGCTGAGCAGGGCGAAGGCGCCGAGCCGACCAGGGCGAAGGCGCCGAGCTGAACGGGTCGGAGGGCCCGAGTCGAACGGATTGGCGGCGCCGGGCTGAGCGGGCCGGCGGGGCGGGGGTGGGTGTTTATGGCCCTCTCGCCCGGGCAGGGGGTGCGGGTCCAGTTCCGTAGGTAAAGGGAGTAAAGCTCATGCTCACCCTCACTCATGACGCCGTCCAGGTCATCCGGACCGTCACCGCCGACCCGCAGCTCCCGCCCGAGAGCGGCATCCGCATCCAGGCCGGCGTGAACGGCTCCGACACGCTCCAGCTGTCCGTCGCGCCCGCCCCCGAGGCGGGCGACAAGGTCGTCGAGGAGGAGGGCGCCCGCGTCTACCTGGAGCCGACGACCGCGGCCATGCTCGACGAGATGACCCTCGACGCGAAGGTGGACCCGCAGGGCGACGTCGCCTTCACCCTCGCCGACACCGCGGCGGAGACCTGACCGGCGCTCGCCGCCATCGCGCTCTCCCCGCCTTCCGGGGACCCCGGCGAACCGCCGGTCTCCCGGTGCCCCGCGGCACGCTAGCGGGCCGCCGCCAGCACGACCAGGAGCACGACCACGCCGAGCGCGAGGGTCGTGAGGAGGCAGAACGCGGCGACGACGGCGCAGGCCAGCCCCTTGGGCTGGTCGCGCCAGTTGCCGTAGTGGCCGCGCACCTGCCGGTCCAGCTCCTCCCGCGACGGTTCGCCCGCGCCCTGTCCGGTGTCCACGGCGGTCAGTCTCGCAGACGGCCGCGACCCTGTCGGGACGACCACCGCAAGGGTCACCCGGGGAAAGTGGGATGTGGACCCAGGGCCCAGTATTCGAACAGGCCGAAACCGGTACGACCCGATCCGTCCAGGTACTCGTAGCGTCCGACGGCGTCCACCATGCCCCACATGCGTGCGGCGTCCTCCGGAACGCGGGTGTCGTACGCGACGCCCTGCACGACGGTCTCCGGTCCCTGGTACATGCCGTGCTTCCAGTCCGGCTCCAGGCCGTAGCCGGTGCCGACCATCAGGTGGACGGGCAGGATCGGCGTCACGCCGATCTCGAACGGCTCGCCGCCTGGCGGGTGGAAGCCGAGCGTCGCGGTCACCACGTCGCGGCTGCCCTCGGCGTAGACGGGACGGTAGTCGAGACGTCCCAGATGCTCGGGTTCGCGCTCGGGGTCGGGGTAGACCCGGACGGCCTCTTCGAGGATCCGCCGTCCTTTCTCGTCCTCTTGCAGGATGCAGAGCACCGAGTGGTCGTCGAACTGGAACGGCGCGTAGACCCAGTAGAACGTGCCCGCGTTCTTCGCCTGGATGCCGGGCGGCTCGGGCTCGCCGACGGGGCGGATGCCCCAGGAGCGGTCGCGCGAACCCCAGTGGGTCTCGGGGGCGACGTCGATCCGCTCGCCGTCCAGCATGATGTGGCCCGTCCAGCGGCCGGTCTGCGCGAGGCGGCGCGAGTCGAACACCACGCGCTCCTGCCAGCGGACGTAGTGCGGCGGTTCGAGCTGCGCCGGGATGGACGCTTCCCAGGTCAGGTCGAACGACAGGCCGTGCTCGTTCTCGTCCAGGACCACGCGCAGCGTCCGCAGGCCCTCCACGACCTCGACGCGGAACGGGCCGACGCGGGTGTCCATCCGGTTCGCGCCCAGCTCGCGCGACGCCCGGACGACGCGGTGCCACGGCCCGCGCCGCGCCACCGCGAACGCGTCGGTCACGCCTAGGTTCGGGTACTGGCCGAGCCCGACGAGCATCATCAGCTCGCCGGACGTGTCATGCACGTTGAAGTAGTACCGGTCGTAGAAGTTGCGGTCCGAGGTCGCGACGTGCCGCATCACCTCGGGCGCCTGGTGGATCGGGTAGTCGTCCAGCGGCGAGAGCGTCACGCGAGACCTCCGAGGATGCGGTCCAGCAGCCGGGTGCAGTTGTTGTCGTACGGGAACGGGTCGCCCGGCTCGATCCACCCGAAGTCGGTCATCGCCTGCCCGATCCGGGCCATGATCACCGAGAACTTGAACCCCGACAGGACCTCGTAGTACGCCATGTCGCGCGGCGGCCGGCCGAGCAGCTCCGCGTACCGGGCGACGGTCTCGGCGGCGGAGGGGAACCCGGGCAGCCGCGGCACGCCGATCCCCTCGCTGTGGTGCCGGTCCAGGAACAGGAACCAGGCGAGGTCCTCCTCCGGCGCGCCGAGGACGGCGTTCTCCCAGTCCAGGACGGCGGCGGGCACACCCTTCCGGAAGATCACGTTCCCGATCCGGGCGTCGCCCCACAGCAGTCTCGGGGCGTCCGGCTCGGCGGGCCGGTGGGCGCGCAGCCAGTCGAGCGCGCGCAGCGCGACCTCCTGCGGGCCGTCGTAGGCCCAGTGCAGGTAGTGCTCGTAGTAGTTGAGCCGCTGGTCGAGCCCCGTCGCGCCCCAGCGCGGCTGGTCGAGGAAGCCGAGGCCGAGCCGCTCCGGGTCCAGGCGGTGCACCCGGGCGAGGATCTCCAGCGCGGACCACCACATCGCGGCCCGCTCGTCCTCGGCGACCTCGGTCACCCAGCCGTCCATGTGGTACGGCGGCATGTCGGTGGGGACGCGGCCCTCGATCCGCCCCATCACGAAGAAGGGCGCGCCGAGCGGCTCGCCGGACGGCTCGTACCAGCGGATCGGCGGGACGGGCACGTCGGTCCGCTCGTCCAGCACGCGCATCAGCCGGTACTGCTCGGCGAACCGCGGCTCGGGGAACACCTGGTAGCGGGACGGCGCGACCCGCGCGACCAGGGGCTCGTGCCGCTCCGCCCCGTCCAGGCCGGTCCAGGCGGCGTCGAAGATCAGCGTCTCGGACGAGAACCCGCTGGTCTCGGGCGTCTCGATCATCGGGATGCGGGCGCCGGGCAGCCGGTCGCCCAGCCAGCCGGCCAGCGCGGCGCGGGTCAGCTCGGGATCGCGTTGGTCGGGTACCGGCACGGGCGCCTCCGAATGCCAAACTAGAACGTGTTCTATCAACGCCGCCGGTCCGGGTCAACGACGGGCCGTGTCCGGGCCGCGGGGACGGGCGTGAAAAAATCGCCGGATGCGTCTCACCAAGCTCGGACACGCCTGCGTGCGGCTCCAGAAGGACGACCGGACCCTCGTCATCGACCCCGGCGGCCTCACCCCCGAGGCCGGCGCGCTGGACGGCGCGGACGCCGTGCTGGTCACCCACGAGCACTTCGACCACTTCGACCCCGACCGGCTGCGCGCCGCCCTCGCCGCCGACCCCCGGCTGGACGTCTGGTGCTCGCGCGCGGTCGCCGCGACCCTCGCCGACCTCGGCGGACGCGTCCACGAGGTCGGACACGGCGACGCGGTCTCCATCGCCGGCTTCGACGTCCACGTCTACGGCGAGGACCACGAGATCCTGCACCCCGACGTCCCGCCGATCCCCAACACCGGCTTCCTGGTCGACGGCGAGGTCTTCCACCCCGGCGACGCGCTGACCGTGCCGTCCGAGCCCGTCCGGACGCTCTGCCTGCCCGGCAACGCGCCCTGGATGAAGGTCCCCGAGCTGTACTCCTACGCCCGCGCGGTGAACCCCGAGCGCGCGTTCGTCATCCACGACGGCCTGCTCAACGACGCCGGGCTCGGCGTCATGAACAAGCACGTCGGCGCGGCCGGCGAGGAACTCGGCCGCGACTTCCGCCGCCTCGCCCCCGGGGAGTCGGTGGAACTGTGACCGACGCCCGCATCGACGCCGTCTTCTTCGACGTCGGCGAGACCCTGATCAGCGAGGGCGAGATCTACGGGCGCTGGGCCGACTGGTTGGGCGTCCCGAGGCACACCTTCCTCGCCGTCCTCGGCGCCTACATCTCCGAGGGCGCGTCGAACATGGACGTGTTCGAGTACTTCCGCCCCGGCTTCGACCTGGAGAAGGAGGAGTCGGCGCGCGCCGAGGCCGGCGTGCCGAACGGCTTCGGCGCGTCCGACCTGTACCCGGACGTGCGCGAATGCCTCGCCGGACTGCGCGCCCAGGGCCTGTTCATCGGCATCGCCGGCAACCAGCCGGTCGAGGCCGCCGAGCAGCTCGCCGCCCTCGACCTGGACGCCGACGCCATCGGGATCTCCGACGTGTGGGGTGTAGCCAAGCCCGCCCAGGAGTTCTTCGAACGCTGCGCCCAGCTCGCCGACGCGCTCCCCGAACACGTCCTCTACGTGGGGGACCGGCCGGACAACGACGTCGCCCCGGCCGCCGCCTTCGGCATGCGCACCGCCTTCCTCCGGCGCGGACCCTGGGGCCACATCTGGAACGACCCCGACATCCAGGCCACCTTCGTCCTGGACGACCTGGCCTCCCTCCCCGCCCTCGTCGCCGAATTCAACTCCCCCTAGGGGACGTTCCCTAGGTCCGGGGTATGGGAGGGGAACCAGCCGAACGGGCGATGTGAAGCAGGGTGTCCGGTTCATAGCGTCGTTGTCGTGGCCGCGGGTTCGCGGCCGCGACGATCCAACAGGGGGAACAACGACATGAACGGCCTCTACCGTCCCAGGCAGGGACGCGTCATCGCGGGCGTCTGCGCCGGGATCGCCCGGCGCTTCGGGATGAGCCCCTGGACCGTCCGCCTGCTCGCGGTCCTCTCCTGCCTCCTGCCCGGCCCCCAGTTCGTCGTCTACATCGTCCTCTGGATCATGCTCCCCAGCGAGTAGCCCCCACCCTGCCCGGCCCCGCGCGGACGGTGTCCGCCCGCGCGGGACGCGGGTCCCGGGCCGGCTCGCGGGGGTGGTGTTGACGCGGGGGAGTCAGGGTCGCGCCGCCACGGCGGGCGGATACCTCCCGTTCGCTGGAACGGGGGCCCGGCGGGGTGTTAGATCTGGGGGTACTTCCGGAAAGGACGTCCCTGTGCCGGATCACCCCCCGCCCGCCGCGACCGGCGCGAACGCCGCTCCGGACCCGCTCGCCGTGACGCGCGCCCTGCTGCGCCACCTCGGCGAGCTGTCTCGCGTGCGCGCCCGCAGGGGCCCGACCGCCGAAGTGCCCCCGGTCCCCTCGGCCGCCGACCCGGGAAACCCCGCCTCCGGACCGTCCACCGGCCCCACCACGGAGTCCGCCGCGCACACGCCCGGCGGCCCCGAGCAGGCCCCGGCCACACGAACGTCCGCCGCCCACGGCGTGGGGTCTGGTGTCGAGGCGTCCGGTGGTCATCCGCTGGGGCCTGGTGCGCGGGTGTCCGGCGGGTATGAGGTTGGGGGCGGGGGCGACTCGCGGCTGTCCGGGGGGCACGCGGCGGGCGCGGGCGGGCACGCGGCGGGGGCCGGGGAGGTGTCGGCGGGGGCCGAGAGGGCCGTCCACTGGCTGTCGGAGCTGCCCGCCGAGGTGTTCGTCGAGGCGGAGGCCGGGCCGGGGCAGGTGCTGTTCAGCGTGCCGCTGATCCCGCTGCGGCCGCCGTCCGTGCCCGTCGAGTTCGACGCGTGGCTCGCGATGCGGCACTGGTACCGGGCCCTGCGCGACCTCGCCGACCAGGACCTCGTGCTCGTCACCGGCCTGCTGTCGTGGCGTCCGCCGGACGGGCCGCCGGTGCGCGGGCACCTGCTGTCCACGCCCGTCGAGATCGTCGTGGACGACCGGACCGAGCGCGTCGACGTCGTCCTCGCCGGTCCCACGACGCCGCTCGACCACGAACTGCTCTCGGGCGTGCGCGGCTACGACCCCGGCCGCGCCGCCTGGGTCTGGGACGCCGTCCAGGCCGGGCAGGGCTTCGCGCTGCGGCCCTCGGTCTCGGACGTCCTGCGCAAATGGTGCGCGGCGGCCTTCGACGCGGACGGCGACCCGGCGGTCGTCTACCGCGACGACTGGGCCCCGGGCGGGCAGCCCGGGGAGATCCCGGCGGTACGGCTCGCGCCCGCCCTGGTCGTCCGGCGGCGCCCGCGCAGCACCGGCCTCGCCGCCTACTACGACCTGCTGATCTCCCGGCTGGCCGAGCCGCCGCCGGACGGCCTGGTCCGGTTCCTCGCCGCCGACCTGCGCGTCCTGCACGTCCCCGACCCGCCGCCGGACGCCGCCGCCGGACTGCTCGCCGGGATGACCGCGCAGGGCCGGCGGGTCCTGGTCGTCCGCCCCGACACCGACACCGGCGGCATCCCGCCGCGCCCGGACCTGCCCGAGACGCCGCCGCTCACCGACGCCGAGGTCGCCGAACTGCTGCACCTGCTCGGCGAGCGCACCCTCGCGCCCCCGGCCGACACCGCCGCGCTGCCCGACCCGAACCGGATCCACGCGCTCATCAACGTCGAGCGGGCCGTCCCGCCGGAGGCGTCCGGCGAGGTCGCGCGCCGCCTGCGCCAGTTCGACCCCGCCGTCCTCACCCGCCTGACCGGACGCGTCGCGCAGGTGGACGGCATCCTCAACGAACTCGGCCTCGGCACGCACCCGTCGCGCTGGCCGTCCGCCGACCCCGCCGCGCGGGCGTTCGCCGACCTCCTCGCGCGCCGCCGCCCCACCGTCTGGGACCGCGTCGCCGAGATGTCCGTCCAGGCCGACCGCGCCCACCGCGCCCTGCGCTCCCTGCGCGGCCACCGCGTCGTCCTGCCGCCGGACGTGTCCGCCCGCGACCTCGCCGACGCCGCCCACGAACTCCGCGCCCACCTGCTCACCGGCGGGACCCTCAAGCGCGGGCCGATGCGCTCGGCCGCGCAGCGCAAGGCCGAGCCGCTGCTCGCCACCGTCACCGTGGACGGCCAGCCGCCGGCCACCCTGGCGCTGCTGGAGATCGTCCTCACCCACCTCACGGCCGAGATCGCCTGCCAGGACCTGCACTACGCCTGGGACGCGGCGGGCGTCCCGTTCCGCACCGACCTCCCCCTCGCCGACCGCGCCGCCCGCTTCGCCGACGCCCACGCCCGCCTGGCCCGCGTCCGGATCCTCGTCCCCGTCCTCACCGAGGTGTCCGAGCTCGGCATCCCCCTGACCCACCCCCTCCAGTGGCACGGCCTGACCTCGGCCTTCTTCAGCCTGGAGATGGG
>NZ_JBFAOF010000288.1:0-7760 GCF_040675125.1 Spirillospora sp. NPDC049652
CGTCCCGCCCGGTCAGCGCCCACGCCTCGAAGACGCCCGCGCCGAGGGCCAGAACCAGCACCCCCGCGAGGCAGCCGATCCCCCGTCCACCCATCCCGCCTCCCGGTGTTCCGCTCCTGGAGGGGATGATTTCTCAGTAAATGATCACATTTCAAGGGTCAGATCCCTCGTCAGTCCCTAGGATCGACGGTCGTCATGGCCGCCGTCCGGTCGGCGGCCGTCCCCGAAAGGTTCACCGACCCTTGCGAAGACTCGTGCGCACGGCGGCGCTGCCCGCCGTCGCCCTCATGTTCGGAGCGGCGCAGGCCGCGCCCGCGCACGCGGCCGGCCCGCCGGGCCCGTCGCGAGCCGCCCAGTCCGTCACCGGCGCCGGCACCGCCGAGCCGGTCTACCTCCTGCACGGGATGGAGGTGCGCGGCGGCACCGACTGCGCCGCGACCTGGCGCGAGGCGAACGCCCAGCTCCGTTCCGCCGGGTTCCGGGGCCCGCTCGTCACCTGGGGCTTCTACTCCCACGACACGCACTGCACCCGGCACGTGAACGGCACACCGAACACCTCCGTCCTCGAACTCGGCCGCCGGTTCGCCTGGGACGTCTACCAGCGCTACTCCCGGCACGGCGTCGCCGTCCGCGTCGTCGCGCACTCGATGGGCGGGCTGGTCACCGCGACCGCGCTGGCGGGCGTGCGGGCCCGGCCGCACACGTCCAAGCCGTGGCCGCCTTACCTGCTGGTCAAGGACGTGGTGACGCTCAGCACTCCGTTCCGGGGCATCGCCGGAAAGTGCGCCCCGAAGTACCGGCAGTGCGGCGACCTCAAGCCCGGCAGCGCGCTCCTGAAATGGCTCGCGAGACACCCCGCGCAGGGCCGCGGCGGGACGGACTGGACGCTCGTGTCCGCAGCCACCGACGCACGTGTCCCCTACCGGTCCGCGCTCGCCGCCCCAGCGAAGCACAAGGCCGAATACCTGTCCGGGCAGGGCATCACGCACTACAACCTGCACCACCTGGACTCGGGGCACTCCTGGCGGATCCGCTACTCCAACAACGGCGGCGCGTCCTACAAGACCACGAAGAGCGGGCCGTCCCCGCTCCGCTACGCGGCGATCGCCCTGGCCAGTTCCTCGTACTGACCCACACCCCCAGGCGCTCCGCGCACGAGCGGCAGCCGCTGACCGCACACCTCACACAGCGGTGCCGCGCTTAGGAACGCGTGGTGAGCAGGCCGTCCAGACGGGCGGCCTGCACCTCCCAGCGCCATTCGCGCTCCACCCAGGCCCGGCCCTTGTCGCCCATCGTGCGCGCGCGTGAAGGGTCCCGCAGCAGGTCCATCAGCGCCTCGGCGACGGCCCGCACCGAACGGCCGGGGACGACCACGCCGGTCTCCCCGTCCAGGACGGCGTCGGGCGCTCCGCCCGAATCTCCGGCGACGACCGGCAGCCCGGTCGCGGACGCCTCCAGGTACACGATCCCGAGGCCCTCGACGTCCAGGCCGCGACGGCGCGTCCGGCAGGGCATCGCGAACACGTCCCCGGCGTCGTAGTGCGCGGGCAGCTCCTCCCACGGAACGCTCCCGGTGAACACCACCGAATCCGACACGCCGAGCTCGTCCGCCAGCCGGGTCAGCTCCGCCCGGTAGGGGCCGCCGCCGACCAGCAACAGCGCAGCGTCCGGGACGGCCCGCAGCACGTGCGGCCACGCGTGGATCAGCGCGTCCTGTCCCTTGCGCGGCACCAGCCGCGACACGCACACCACGACCGGACGGTCCGTAAGGCCGAGCCGCGCGCGGACCGCGTCACCGCCGCTCCCCGAGTGGAACACCGACTCGTCCACGCCGGGCGCGAGCCTCGCCATCCGTTCCACGGCGGCCGGGGACAGCGCCCGCGCCATCCGCGAACGCGTGTATTCGCCCAGGTAGGTGAGCACGTCCACGTCGTCACCGATGCGGCGGAGCAGGCCGCGCGCGCCCGGGAGGGACGCCCAGCCCGCCTCGTGCCCGTGGGTGATCCCCACGATCCGTCCGGCACCGGCCCGGCGCAAAGCCGGAGCGAGCAGGCCCAGCGGCGCGGACGCGCCGAACAGGACCGAATCGCAGCCCTCCGCGCGCAGCAGGTCCACCGCGCGCCGCTGGACGTCCCGGTCCGGCAGCATCAGCGACGTCGGGTGCCGGACGACCGGGAACGGCTGCTCCGCGTCGAACTCCGCCGCTCCCCGCCACGCGGGCGCGTACACGATGACCGAGCCGGGCGGCCGCCGGACCGCCAACCCGTGCACGAACGCCTGGATGCCGCCCGGCCGAGGCGGGAAGTCATTGGTCACAACGAGGGTCTTGGTCATCTCCCCGCCAGGATGCCACGCACCTGACGAGCCCCCGGATCCGCCCCGGCCCGGCTCCCGAGCGCCCGTTTCCGGGACGGCTGTCCGTGAGCCGCAGCCACGGATCGGTCAACGCCCGGACGGCAGAACGGGCAGGCCATCCATGTCCGGCGTCGTCTCGGCGGCTCAGGCCGACGGAGAGGCACCCCGCGCGCCGGGAGCCAGGCTCGAAACGCGGCGAGGCCCGCCCCCGGAGATCCGGGGACGGGCCTCGCCCGTGGCAACCTGCCGCGTGCGTCAGTGGCCGAGCTGCTTGGGGCCCGAACCGCTGCCGACCGCCTTCTCGTCGCCGTGGCCGTGGTCCTCGCCGTGCTCCTCGATCGGGATGTCGTCGAAGGTCATGGCGCGCTGCAGCCGCGAGCGCAGGTGGCCCATCGGGCCCTTCTGGCTCGGGGCCGGGATGCCGTTGGCGTCGGTGGCCGGCGCCTCCGGACGGGCGTTCTCCTTGGACATGATCTTGAGCATCTCGTCCTCGCGGGCGGGCTCGTGCCGCTCGCTGAAGCCGCCGTCCGGGGCCATCACGATGATGCCCGACTCGACGCCGTGCCCCGCCACCGCCGCGTCCTTGCGCTGGAGGCCCAGGCAGATCCGCTTGGTGACGATGTAGGCGATCACCGGTCCGATGAAGATCGCGAACCGGAAGAACCAGGTCGTCCCGAACAGGGACACGTGGAACTTGTCGGCCAGCACGTCGTTCGCGCCCGCCAGCCACAGCAGACCGTAGAAGGTCACGGCCGCCATGCCGATCGCGGTGCGGACCGGGGCGTTGCGCGGCCGGTCGTTGATGTCGTGCCGGCGCTTGTCCCCGGTGACCCACTGCTCGATGAACGGCCAGGCCATCGCCCCGCCGAACACGATGCCGAGCGGCACGGTCGCCGGGATCAGCACGTTCAGGCTGATCGTGTGGCCCCAGATGACCCACTCGGTGCCCTGGCCGGGCATCAGGCGCAGCGCGCCCTCCAGGACGCCCATGTACCAGTCGGGCTGGGAGCCCGACGAGATCGCGCCCGGGTCGTACGGGCCGAACAGCCAGATCGGGTTGATCTGGGCGAACGCGCCGAGCAGCGCCAGAACGCCGAACGTGAACAGGAAGTAGGCGCCCGTCTTGGCCATGAAGACCGGGTAGAACGGGTACCCGTAGACCTGCTCGTTGCTCTGGTTCTTGGACGGCATCGCAGTGTGCTTCTGGTGCCACATGATCATCATGTGCGCGGTCACCAGACCCAGGATGATGCCCGGGATCAGCAGGATGTGGATGGCGTACAGGCGCGGGATCAGGTCCCCGTTGTCGCCGGCCGGGAACTCGCCGCCGAACAGGAACATGTAGATGTACGTGCCCACCAGCGGGATCGCCTCGGCCACACCCTGGGTGATCCGCAGACCGGTGCCGGAGAGCAGGTCGTCCGGCAGCGAGTAGCCGAACAGGCCCTCGAGCATGCCCAGGATGAACATGTTGATGCCGATGAGCCAGTTCAGCTCACGCGGCTTGCGGTACGCGCCGGTGAAGAACACGCGAAGCATGTGCGCCAGGATCGACGCCATGAACAGGACCGCGGCCCAGTGGTGGATCTGCCGCATGAGCAGACCGCCGCGCACGTCGAAGCTGATGTTCAGCGCCGAGCTGTACGCCTCCGACATCTGCACACCCTTGAGCTTGGTGTACGAGCCGTTGTAGACGACCTCCTCCATGCTCGGGTGGAACCAGAGCGTGAGGAAGGTGCCCGTGAGCAGCAGGATGATGAAGGAGTACAGGGCGATCTCGCCCAGCATGAACGACCAGTGGTCCGGGAAGACCTTCTTCACGTTGCGCTGGAAGAAGTTCGTCGAACCGAGCCGGTCGTCCAGGAAGTTCAGCGGTCCCGCGACCGCTTTCGGGGCACTTGCGTCGCTCATCCGCGCTCCCAGAAGCTCGGACCGATCGGCTCGGGGAAGTCGTCGGTGGCGATGAGGTAACCGTTCTCCACACCGAGCGGAAGCTGCGGCAGCGGACGGTGCGCCGGGCCGAAGACGACCTTCGCGCCGTCGGTGGCGTCGAACGTCGACTGGTGGCACGGGCACAGGATGTGGTGCGTGGTCTGCTCGTACAGCGCCGCCGGGCAGCCCACGTGCGTGCAGATCTTGGAGTACGCCACGACCCCGTTGACGTGCCAGTTCTCCCGGCCCTTGACGGGCTTGAACTGCTCGGCCGGGATGTTGAGCAGGATCGTGACGGCCTTGGCGATCTCGTTGGCCGCCTCGTGCGACTCCTCGATCCCCTCGGGCAGCACGGTGATCATGCCGCCGGGCGAGTTGAAGTCGGAGACCTTCAGCGGGGCGTTGGTGCCGTCCACCACGAGGCGGACGCCCATCTTGCCCTCGGCCTTCGCCTTCTTGACGGCCTCGCCCCAGAAGGTGTGGCGCAGCCGCTTCTCGGGCAGCGGGCCGAGGTCGCGCAGCAGCACCAGCGGCGCGAGGCCGAGCGGCGCGGCGGCGAGCAGCAGCGTGCGGCGCAGCAGCGGCCGCTTGGTGATGCCGCTGTCCTCGGCGCCCGCCAGGAAGTCGGCCTCGAACGCCGCGCGGGTGTCCGCGGGCGACGCCATCTCGTGCCGCTCCTGGATGATCGGCTTGCTGGTCATCAGGCGGCGGACCCAGATGGTGACGCCGAACGCCAGCGCCAGGAACGCCAGCGCCATGGTGCCACCGAGCCACAGGTTGGTCTCGCGGGCCCGGACGACGCCGTGCATGCCGCCGTGGCGGCCGCTCCAGCCGATGTAGTAGGCGATGAAGGCCACGCTGGCGGCGAAGGCCAGCAGGAAGAACCCCGCCACGACGCGCTCGGCGTTCTTGGCGGACTTCTCGTCCAGCTCCTCGCCGGCGCCGGCCGGCGCCGGGTAGCCCTCGTCGTCGTCCTTGGCGAGCAGGATCCGCTCCCCGGCCGGCGACGGAGTGCCCACGACCCGGCGGGACTCGCCGTCCTCGCGCGGCTCGGGCGAGCCCGCGGTGTCGTTGTTGTCGCTCATGACTTCTTCAGCTTCTTCAGCTTCTTGGGCTTCTTCGCGGTGATCCACATCGCGGCCGCCACCATCAGGCCGACGCCGAACAGCCAGCCGGCGAGGCCCTCGGAGACCGGGCCGATACGGCCGAGGCCGTTGCCGCCCGCGTTGGGCTCCTCGCGGGTCTGCACCAGGTAGGCGATGACGGCCTGCTTGTCCTTCGGGGTCAGCGTGGTGTCGTTGAACACCGGCATGGCCTGCGGACCGGTCAGCATGGCCTCGTACATCTGGGTGGGCGTGACGTCGCTCTTCGTCAGCTCGGGGGCGTACTTGCCGCCCGTGAGCGCGCCGCCCTGCCCGGTGAAGTTGTGGCACTGGGCGCAGTTGGTGCGGAAGAGCTTGCCGCCGAGGGCGACGTCGCCCTTGGTCGGGTCCACCTGGTCGGCCGTCGGGATCGACGGGCCGCCGCCGAGCTGGGCGATGTACCCGCTCAGGTCATGGATGTTCTTCTCGGCCTGGGCCTTCTGCTTCTCGGCTTCCTCGCGCTTCTCCGGCTCCGAGTAGTCGGTCTTGATCTCGGTGTTGAAGACGGGAATCGGCTCCTTGCGCGGCATCTGCGCGCCAGGATTCATCGCGGGCATGCGGCCCGTGCTGACCTGGAAGTCGACAGAGGCGGCGCCCACGCCCAGCAGGCTCGGCGCGATGGGCTTGCCCTTGGCGTCCTTGGTTCCCTCGGCGTTCAGGCCGTGGCAGCTGGCGCAGTTCTGGTTGAACAGCTGCCTGCCGTTGGCGAGGTCGGCCTGGGCGTCGGCGGTCCCTGCCGCCTCGGCGCGGTCGGTCTTCGGCGAGAAGCCGGCGTAGAGGCCGGCGATCGCCGCGAGGGCCGCCAGCACGACGGCGTAGCCCGCCCACGGGCGCCGTCGCCATGCGGTGATCCTTTTCACGGAAATCCCCGTTCGGGTCTTGTCGTCGTTGGTGGTCGGACGGATCACTTCAGGTCGAGCAGGTAGATCGTCGCGAACAGGCCGATCCAGACCACGTCCACAAAGTGCCAGTAGTAGGACACGACGATCGCGCTCGTCGCCTGCTCATGGGTCCATCGCTTGGCGGCGTAGGTGCGTCCCAGCACGAAGAGGAACGCGATGAGGCCGCCGGTCACGTGCAGGCCGTGGAACCCGGTGGTCAGGTAGAAGACCGATCCGTACGCCGAGGACGAGAGGGTCAGGCCGTCCTTGGTGACCAGGTTGGTGTACTCGAAGAGCTGACCCGCCACGAAGTAGGCGCCCATCAGGAACGAGAGCACGTACCACTCGCGCAGTCCCCACTGGCGGAAGTTGAACAGGCCGCCGGTGCGTCCGACCTTGCCGGCCTCGGCCTTGAACACGCCCATCTGGCATGTCACCGAGGACAGCACCAGGACGGTCGTGTTGAACGCCGACAGCGGCAGGTCCAGTTCAGCGCCGGGCCAGGCGTCGTGACCGTGCTGGCCGATCGTCACGGAGCGGATCGTGAAGTACATCGCGAACAGGGCCGCGAAGAACATCAGCTCGGACGACAGCCAAACGATCGTCCCCACGCTGACCAAGTTGGGACGGTTCGCCCGAGCGTGAGGTGTTGTCTCTATCGCGGATGCTGTTGCCACGGGCAGCATTATTACGTCACCTGTTCGGTGACTGACGCACTACCCCCCTTCTGGAGTTCCCGAGCGTGTCACCGGCTTCGCCGCGCCCTGCCCGGCTTGCGCCCTGAAATCCCCTTCTAGCAGGGCGTTTCGCGCCCTCGGAGACCCTCGGGGACCCGTGCTCTCGTGCCCGACCCGCCGAACCGGTAGCCTTCCTGCCATGAGCGACGCCCCGGAGAGTCCGATGAAGGTTCTCGTCTACAGCGACGACGCGAACACGCGCGAGCAGATCCGGCTCGCCATCGGACGCAGGCCCGCCGCCGACCTCCCGGCGGTGGAGTTCGTCGAGATCGCCACCCAGCCGGCCGTGGTCGCGCGGCTGGACAAGGGCGACATCGACGTCGTGGTGGTCGACGGCGAGGCGGTCCCGGCGGGCGGCCTCGGCGTGGCCCGGCAGGCCAAGGACGAGGTCTACGACTGCCCGCCGATCCTGGCGATCATCGCGCGCCGGGACGACGGCTGGCTGGCGACCTGGTCGCGCGCCGACGCCGTGGTCGGCCTGCCCCTCGACCCGATGGCGGTGGCCAAGGCCGTCGCCGACCTCATGCGCTGGCGGGCCGACAACCGCCTTCCCGCACTGTAAGCACCAGCTCGCCGGGGAGGCGGGGGATCTTCCGTCCCCCGGCCCCGACCCGGCCGGACCGGGCGGGAGCGCACCGGCCACCCCGCAGGACCCGAACCTGGGGGAACCATGGACGCCCGTACCAGCGCCCACACCGCCGCAGCGTCCGGCG
>NZ_JBFAOF010000289.1:0-7743 GCF_040675125.1 Spirillospora sp. NPDC049652
CCGGCGAGGCCCTGCGCGAGTGCGGCGTGTTCCGCGGCGCGGCCGGGGACGCGGTGGACGCGCTGCCCGGCCCGGACGGCCTCGACGGCGAGGCCCTGCGCGTGCTCGGCATCGACATCGACGCCGTCCGGGAGGCGGCCGAGGACGCCTTCGGGCCCGGGGCCCTGGACGCCCCGCGCGGCGTCCGGCGGGGGCGCGCCGCCACCGGCCACATCCCGTTCGAGCCGGAGTCGAAGAAGGTGCTGGAGCTCAGCCTGCGCCAGGCCCTGCGGCTCAAGCACAAGTACATCGGGTCGGGCCACATCCTCCTGGGGCTGCTCCAGGACCGCCGGTTCCGGGCCGTCCGCGCGCTCAGCGGCGCGGGAGTGAACCTGGACGCCCTCCGCGACGACGTCACCCGCCGCATCCCGCCCCAGGCGGCCTGACCGGTTCCTCCCCTGGACGTCCCAGCAGCTCAGCGGCCGAGGAAGCGGGCGACGAACACCTCGCACGCGCGCCGACGCCGGTCGTCGCGTCCGAACCGGCGGGCGCACTCCGAACGCACCCAGGCAGGCGGCGCCCCCGCCGCCGCCGACCTGGTCGCGCGCGGACGAGTCACACCCCCGTGTCCGGCCGCCGCCCGAGCGGGCCTGGACGCCGTCCGGCCCGCACCGGCCGCGGGCGTCCCATCGCCAGTGGCCGAGGGGCCACCGCCCCCGGCGAACGGCCGGATCCGGGGCATCGCCCGCAGTGAGGAATGCGCCCCGGACGACGCGTCCGGACGCGCGCTACCCGAGACCGGCGTCCGCGGCCTGGCCCGCGAGCGGGAGGCGCGCGGCCGTACCGCCGTCGGCTGCGGCGCGGGGGCCGGCGACAGCGGACCGCCCGCCGTCCGGCCGGCTCCGTCCCCGGTCACGAGCCGTCCCGGTGCCCCGTCCGGACGGCCCCAGGGGACAGTCATCCCAACTCCCCCGGCCAGTGCGACGGCCGTCACCACCGCGGCGAGCCTGCCCCGCCGCTCCCGCAGTCCGCGCCGGCGGCCGGGCGGGAGGGGCGCGGCGCGGTGCCGTCCGGCGGGCGGGAGGGACTCGTGATCGGAGAAGCGCACGCCCCCATCGTCGCGATCGGCGACCAGGCGGGCACGGAGAACACCGACACCGTTGCCAAGGCGCTATCCGACCCGCTCCCCCGGCCTCTCAGCCGCGTTCCGCTTTCACGCAAAGCAGGACTAGTCTCGCCTCGATCACGCACGCGAACGCGTTACCTGCACGGCGGAGCGAAGCCGAAGGCGAGCGCAACCGGGCAGATCGCGAAGCGATGCCGCGTTCGCCCAGACACGGTCACGTAGCGAGCCCCTGAGCGAGCGAAGTGGGCCGAGACTGCGATCAACACAGCGAGCCGCCAGGCGAGCGCAGTGGGCCGGGACTGCCAAAAAACTACAACCGGTCCACGGCGGTGACGCGGATGACGGCCTCGCCCGCCTGGTCGGATCCGGCGAGGTCGACCTCGGCGCTGATGCCCCAGTCGTGGTGGCCCTCGGGGTCGTCGAAGACCTGGCGGACGCGCCACAGCTCGTCCTCGGGGACCTCCTCGATCTGCAGCAGCTTCGGGCCGCGCGCGTTCGGGCCGGTCAGCAGCTCCTCGTGCTCCTCGAAGTAGCCGTCCATGGCGTCGGCCCAGGCGTCCGCGCCGAAGTCGGGGTCGAGGCCGCCGAGCTCGGAGTAGCGCTCCAGCGCGGCCAGCTCCACCCGCCGGAACATCGCGTTGCGGACGAGCACCCGGAACGCCCGGGAGTTGGCGGTGACGCGGGTGACGCGCTCCTCGAAGGCCGTCGCGAGGTCCTCGTCGGACGGGTTGGCGAGCTGCTCCCACTCGTCCAGCAGGCTGGAGTCGACCTGGCGGACCAGCTCGCCCAGCCACTCGATCAGGTCGATCAGGTCGTCGTTCTTGATCGACTCGGGGACGGTCTGCTGGAGCGCCTTGTACCCGCCGGACAGGTACCGCAGCAGCAGTCCCTCGGTGCGCGCGAGGTCGTAGTGGCCGATGTACTCGGTGAAGGTCATCGCCCGCTCGTACATGTCCCGGACGATCGACTTGGGGCTGAGCGGGTGGTCGCCGACCCAGGGGTGGCCCGCCCGGTACACCTCGTAGGCCGCCTCCAGCTGCTCCTCCAGCGGCTTGGGGTAGGTGACGTCCTGGAGCAGCTCCATCCGCTCCTCGTACTCGATGCCCTCGTTCTTCATCTCCTGGACGGCCTCGCCGCGCGCCTTGTTCTCCTGCGCGGCGAGCACCTGGCGCGGGTCGTCCAGGGTGGCCTCGATCACCGACAGGACGTCCAGGGCGTAGGTCGGCGACGCCGGGTCGAGGATCTCGAACGCGGCCAGCGCGAACGCCGACAGCGGCTGGTTGAGCGCGAAGTCCTCCTGGAGGTCGACGGCGATCCGCGCGTAGCGGCCCTGCTCGTCCGGCTCCTCCAGCGCCTCGACCACGCCCCCGGCCAGCAGCGACCGGTAGATCGCGATGGCGCGGGAGATGTGCCGCCGCTGCGACGCCCGGTCCTCGTGGTTGTCGGTGAGCAGGCTCTTCATCGCCTGGAACGCGTTGCCCGGACGGCCGATCACCGACAGCAGCATCGCGTGGCTGACCTGGAACCGGGACGTCAGCCGCTCCGGCTCGGCCTGCTGGAGCTTGGCGAAGGTCTCCTCGTCCCAGCCGACGAAGCCCTCCGGCGGCTTCTTGCGCTGCACCTTGCGGCGCTTCTTCGGATCGTCCCCGGCCTTGGCGAGGGCCTTCTCGTTCTCCACCACGTGCTCGGGGGCCTGCGCGACGACGTACCCGATGGTGTCGAACCCGGCGCGTCCGGCGCGGCCGGCGATCTGGTGGAACTCGCGGGCCCGCAGCCGCCGCACCCGGTGTCCGTCGTACTTGCTGAGCGCGGTGAACACGACCGTCCGGATCGGCACGTTCACGCCGACGCCGAGCGTGTCGGTGCCGCAGATGACCTTGAGCAGCCCGGCCTGCGCCAGCCGCTCGACCAGCCGCCGGTACTTCGGCAGCATCCCCGCGTGGTGCACCCCGATCCCGTGCCGGACGAACCGGGACAGGTTGCGCCCGAACCGGGTGGTGAAGCGGAAGTTGCCGATCAGCTCGGCGATCTTCGCCTTCTCCTCCCGGGTGCAGACGTTGATGCTCATCAGCGACTGCGCCCGCTCGATCGCCGCCGCCTGCGTGAAGTGCACCAGGTAGATCGGGGCCTTCTGCTCGCCGAGCAGCTCCTCGATCGTCTCGTGCAGCGGCGTGATCCGGTAGTCGTACTTCAGCGGGACGGGCCGGTCGGCGGAGGTGACCAGCGCCGTCGTGCGCCCCGTCCGGCGGGCCAGGTCCTGGCGCAGGAAGTCGACGTCGCCGAGCGTCGCCGACATGAGCAGGAACTGCGCCTGCGGCAGCTCCAGGATCGGCACCTGCCACGCCCAGCCCCGCTCGGGCTCGGCGTAGAAGTGGAACTCGTCCATGACGACCACGCCGATGTCGGCGTCCCGGCCGTCGCGCAGCGCGATGTTGGCGAGCACCTCGGCGGTGCAGCAGATGATCGGCGCGTCCGGGTTGACCGAGGCGTCGCCGGTCATCATCCCGACGTTCTCCCGGCCGAACATCTCCACCAGGTCGAAGAACTTCTCCGACACCAGCGCCTTGATCGGCGCGGTGTAGAACCCCACCTCGTCCCGGCCGAGCCCGGCGAACAGGGCCCCGGCCGCCACCAGCGACTTGCCCGACCCGGTCGGCGTGGCCAGGATCACGTTGTTCCCGGAGACCACCTCGATCAGCGCCTCCTCCTGCGCCGGGTACAGCGTGATCCCCCGCCCCGAGACCCATCTCTCGAACGCCTCGAAGAGGCTGTCGGCGTCGGCGTCGTTTCCGGAGGGCATCTGGTCGAGAAGGTTCACACATCCATCCTGCCCCTCCCCACGCACTGCCCAGGCCAAATCAACCCCCCGACGCGGCCTTCCTGCGCCCCACCCAGTCCTCCAGAAGCAGGGATGGCGTATTCCGTTGTCGCCCCCGAAGACTCTGAGTTAGCGTCGCGTCAGCGTCTTCTGACAATGCCACCGACCAGGAGCCTCCATGTCGCGTAGCAAGCCGTCATATCGGGATTGGGAGCGGGAGCACAAAGCCCGGCTACGCGAGGAAGAACAGGCACGCAAGCGCCTGGAGCAGGAACGCAAAGTCCTGGAACGCGAACGCGTCCGGGCCGAAGCGGAGGAACGCGACGAGCAGGCGGCCACGGGGACTGATGAGCTGGAGCGGACGGTCACCGAACTCAAGACGCTGTTGGTGAGCGGCCTGGAACGGGACCCTCGTATTGATCTGTCCCGGTTGCGCCGCCAGCCGCAGCCGCCTCCGCTCCACCTCGGCGCGCTGGCCCATCCGGAGATCCCCCCAACGTGGGACCGGTTCGCCCCGCCCGCACCGGGCCCCCTGTCCGCGATCTTCGGCGGCCGCCGACGCTACGAGATCGACCTCCAGGAGGCCGAGCGGCAGTACGCCGCCGCCACCGAACAGTACGAGCAGCGTGAAGCCGAACGGCTGAGACGGCTCGCTCAAGCCCGGGAGGAACACGCCCGGCGGATTCTTGCGGCCGAGCGCAAGGCGGAGGAGGAGAACGCGGCGCTCGACCGGATCGAGACCGGGCTGGAGGCCCGGGACCGACACGCCGTCAGTGCGTACATGGAGATGGTGCTGCGCGCGTCGCCATACCCTGACGGCTTCCCGGACGAGCGACATGCGGGTTTCGTGCCCGAGTCGTCGCTCCTCGCGGTCGAGTGGTATCTGCCGCCGTTCGAGATCGTCCCGGAGAACAGGGCCTTCCGGCATATCAAGGTCCGCAAGGCCGTCGAGCCGGTGGCGCGCCCGCTGCCCGAGCGCCGCCGGATCTACCAGGAACTGATCGCCCAGGTGGCACTACGCACATTGCACGAAGTGTTCGCGGCCACCCCAGCGGACGCGGTCAGCACCGTGGTGTTCAACGGCCGCGTCCACGCGGTCGATCCGGTGACCGGCAGGCGGGTTAAGCCCCACCTCATCACTTTGCGTGCCACGAGGGAGCAGTTCGAACCGCTGGTGCTGAGCGAGCCGAAGTTCCAGCCGATCGAGTGCATTCGCAAGCACTTCTTCGCTGACGTCTCGCCGCATCCGGACGAGCTGACCGCGGTGGAACCGGTCATGCCGTACAGCATGGCCGACCCGCGGGCCGTCGATCCCGTGGACGTCGTCTCGGACATCGACAAGCGGCCGAACCTGCTGGACCTGTCCCCCAAGGAGTTCGAGGCGTTCATCGAAAACCTGTTCTCCCGGATGGGTTTCGACACCCAACTCTTCCAGGCGAGCGGCGACGGCGGGGTGGACTGTGTGGCCTACGACCCGCATCCGATCACCGGCGGCAAGTTCATCATCCAGGCGAAGCTCTACACCAAAACGGTCGAGCCGACGCATGTCCGCGACTTGTGGGGAACGGTTCAGCACGAAGGAGCGACCAAAGGAATCATGATCACTACGTCCGGGTACGGCCCGGACAGCTACCGCTTCGCCAACGGAAAGCCGCTCAATCTCATCGACGGAACGGGACTTCTGGCCTTGTGCCACAAGGAAGGCATTCCCGCCCGTATTCTGCCGCGCAAGAAGAAGTAGCCCCCGTCGCGCGAGCAGGGAGGAGATCGCCCTTCAGCCTGGCCTCAGGCCGGGACCTCTTTGCGGGGTGTCTCGGCCCAGAGGGTGTGGAAGGTGCCGTCCTTGTCGGTGCGGCGGTAGGTGTGGGCGCCGAAGTAGTCGCGCTGGGACTGGATCAGGGCGGCGGGCAGGCGCTTGGCGCGCAGCGAGTCGTAGTAGGCCAGGGCCGCGGAGAAGCCGGGGACCGGGATGCCCTCGCGGACGGCCGTGGCCACCACCTCGCGCCAGCCGTCCTGGGCGCCGGCCAGGGCCTCGGCGAAGTCGGGCGTGGTGAGGAGCGTCGGGGTGGCCGGGTCGGACGCGTAGGCGGCGCGGATGCGGTCCAGGAACTTCGCGCGGATGATGCAGCCGCCGCGCCAGATCGCGGCGGTCGCGCCGAGGTCGATGTCCCAGCCGTACTCGGCGCTGCCCGCCTGGATCTGGTCGAAGCCCTGCGCGTAGGCGACGATCTTGGACGCGTACAGGGCCTGCTCGACCTTGTCGGCGAAGGCGGCGGCGTCCGCGACCGGCGTGCGCGGCGGGCCGGGCAGGGCGCGGGCCGCCTTCCGCAGGTCCGCGTGGCCCGAGGTGGAGCGGGCGAAGACCGCCTCGGCGATGCCGTTGACCGGGGAGCCGAGGTCCAGGGCGGTCTGGACGGTCCAGCGGCCGGTGCCCTTCTGCTCGGCCTGGTCGAGGACGACGTCCACGAACGGGCGGCCCGTGTCCGGGTCGGTGTGCGCGAGGATGTCGGCGGTGATCTCGATGAGGTAGGAGTCGAGGCGGCCGGTGTTCCAGGTCCGGAAGACCTCGGCCAGCTCGGCCGGCTCGAAGCCGCCCGCGTGCCGGAGCAGGTCGTAGGACTCGGCGATGAGCTGCATGTCGGCGTACTCGATGCCGTTGTGCACCATCTTGACGAAGTGGCCCGCCCCGTCCGGGCCGATGTGGGTCGTGCACGGGACGCCGTCCACCCGGGCGGCGATCGACTCCAGCAGCGGGCGCAGCGCCTCCCAGGACTCGGCGGAGCCGCCCGGCATGATGCTCGGGCCGTGCAGCGCGCCCTCCTCGCCGCCGGAGATGCCCGCCCCGACGAAGTGCAGGCCGCGTTCGCGGAGCGCGGCCTCGCGGCGGCGGGTGTCGAGGAAGTGGGCGTTGCCGCCGTCCACGATGATGTCGCCGGGCTCCAGGAGCGAGGCGAACTCCTCGATCACCGCGTCGGTCGGCGCGCCCGCCTTCACCATCACCACGACCCGCCGGGGCCGTTCCAGCGACGCGGCGAACTCCGCCGCCGACATCGCGGGCAGGAACGTCCCCTCGGTCCCGAACTCCTCGACCAGGGCCCTGGTGCGGGCGTCGGTCCGGTTGTGCACCGCGACGGCATAGCCGTGCCGCGCCAGGTTGCGCGCGAGATTCCGGCCCATCACGGCCAGTCCCGTCACCCCGATGTTCGCCTGCCGAGTGCTGCTCACCAGTGTTTCCTCACTCACCGTAAACATCGCCGCACAGGGTCCTACCCTTCTGTTCGGGCGAGCGAGCGGCGAAAAGCGCTGTTCCGGGTATGTACTTGCCCACGGGGAAGGCACTGATCGAACAGCCGACGACTTAGGGGAAAGACATTGCTGGGACTGCCGGAGGGGGTCGAGGCGTGCCTGTTCGACCTCGACGGGGTACTGACCGACACCGCCGCCGTCCACGCGGCGGCGTGGAAGCGGATGTTCGACGAGTACCTGAAGGACCGGGCGCTGAAGCGCGGTGAGCCGTTCGTCCCGTTCGACATCCGCCACGACTACGGTCTGTATGTGGACGGCAAGAAGCGCGAGGACGGCACCCGGTCGTTCCTGGAGTCGCGCGGCATCCGGCTGCCCGAGGGCTCCCCGGACGACCCGCCCGCCACGGAGACCGTGCGGGGGCTCGGCAACCGCAAGAACGAGCTGGTGCTCAGGCTCATCGACGAGAAGGGCGTCGAGGTGTTCGACGGATCGGTGGACTTCGTCCGCGCGGCGCGCGCCGCCGGGCTGAAGACGGCCGTCGTGTCGTCCAGCGCCAACACCGCGCAGGTGCTGC
>NZ_JBFAOF010000290.1:0-7728 GCF_040675125.1 Spirillospora sp. NPDC049652
GCGCTCGGCAACGACCCCGAGGCCGACATGGAGGACCGGGTCGTCGGCGACAACCCGAACGTGGCGCTGCAGGCGGAGTTCAACAAGAAGTTCCCCTGGTACGCGCGCGTCCGCGACGCGCTGCTGCGCGGCCGGATCCGCCCGCACCTGATCTCCGGCATCGAGTTCCAGATGGGCGTGTTCATCGTCGCCCCGCTGGTCGCCGCGCTCATCCCCGGCGCGATCATCCCGGTGGTCGTGCTGTCGGGCATCGGCATGATGGCCTTCGAGCTGGTGATCATCTACAAGTTCTGGCTGTCCAGCCGGACCTACACCAAGTCGCTGGGCAAGCTGGAGCGGCGCGTCGAGGAGGCCCGGGCCCAGGTCCCGCAGGAGGAGCTGGAGCGCCTCTCGCTCGCCTGATCCCCTCCGTTCCCTGGACGCCCCCGGCCGGTCACCGGCCGGGGGCGTCCGCCTTCTCCCGCCCCTTCCCGTCCCCGCCAGGCTCCTCGGTTTCGCCGGGCTTCTCGCCCTCGCCGGGCTTCTCATCCTCGCCGGGCTTCTCGTCCCCGCCGGGCTTCTCGTCCCCGCCGGACTTCTCGTCCCCGCCGGACTTCTCGTCCTCGCCGGGCTTCTCGTCCTCGCCGGGCTTCTCGTCCCCGCCGGACTTCTCGTCCTCGCCGGGTTCGGGCTCTTCCGCGGGCTCCGGCTTCTCCTCCTCCTCCGGCTCGGGCTCGGGCTCGGGCTTCTCGGAGGTCTCGGGCTTCTCGGGGGTCTTCGGGTCCGGCGTGTCCGGGGCCACGTCCCCGGGTTCGCCGGACGGGACGTCCGCGACGGCTCCGGCAGGGGCGGGGACGGGCTCGCGGCGCGGGTCGCGGGCGAGCGCGAGACCGGCCGCCAGGGCGGCGAACGGCGTGGCCGGAAGGACGTACCGGTAGTCGAAGTCGGCGGTCGCGGCCGGGACGACCAGCAGCGCGAGCCCGACCCCGAACGGCAGCAGGACGGTCCCGCCGAGCCGCCGGAAGCGCACTGCGATGCCGACCAGTCCGGCGCCCAGCAGGATGCCGACGAACGTGCCGGGCAGGAAGTAGTGGCGCTGGTAGTCGCGCATGAAGCCGCCGTACGGCTCCACGACGCGGGACTCGGCCGTCCGGCCGCCGTAGTCGAAGGCGGCCATGGCGTTCCACGTCCGGAGGGAGCCGCCCGCGGGGAAGTCGTACTCCTCGACGGTCCCCGGGTTCGGGTAGTCCACGCGCTTCCAGTCGAACGTCCGCCAGGTGTCGCGCCAGACGGTGCCCGCGTAGTCGCCGGGCTGCTTCTTGATGGCCTCCATGGCGAACCGTCCGGCGAGCGCGTTCGTCCGGGGGTCGTCCATCTCCCAGGGCATCTGGTTGAACGGCGAGTCGGACGTCCACATGGCCTGGAAGGCCGCGGCGATCTCGGGGTCGCGGATCACCTTGTCCTGGCAGAAGATCCGCAGCTCCGGCTCGGGCTGGATCTTGTTGCAGTCGGCGAAGCCGGCGACCCGCCCGTACAGCCAGACCTTGTCGGTCGTGGTGAAGGCCCACTGGCCGTGGAAGGAGTGGAACCAGAACAGGTAGCCGATCATCGGGACGACGCCCGCGACCGCCGTAGCGGTCACCGTCCGCCAGCCCGCCCGCCGCACGGCCAGGCAGAACGCCAGGACGATCAGCATCGGCAGCCCCACCGACCGGACGTCCGCCGCCGCGCCGACGAGGAACCCGGCCAGCGCGCCCGCCCACCAGGGCGTCCGGCGCCACCACAGGGCGAGGGTGATGCCGCAGGCCAGCAGGAAGGTGAACGGCACGTCGGCCATGAGCATGTGTTCAAGCTGGATCTGGTAGGCGTCGTAGAGCACCGGCAGGGCCAGCACGGACGCGATCACGCCGGGAACCCAGGGCCACAGCCGGGGCCGGCCGCGGCGCAGCGCCCGGTGCAGCAGCGCGTAGACCATCACGCCGATCAGGACGCCCATGGCGTGCTGCGTCACCAGCACGCCGGTGAACCCGCCGAACGGCCGGACCGCCGCGAGGATCAGCGAGTACCCGGACGGCCGGAGCGTGGAGGGCCGCAGTTCGAGGGCGCCCGTCAGGTACGTCCGGGAATCGCCGAACCAGAACACCGACGGGAAGCCGAGCATCGTGACGATCCGCAGCGCGACCGCGCCGCCCGCGACGGCGAGGAAGAGCGCGTGCGCCGCGAGGAACCGCCCGGCGGTCCGCAGCCGGGGTGGCGGGGGGAGGAGGCGTCGGAGCCCGGCGCCTCTCGGCGCGGCGGTGCGGACGGCATCGAGGGTGGTCCCGTCGGACAAACCTGCTCCGTGGTGCTAGGCGGGGTTGGCGGGGAGACGGCGGCCCCACGCCGTGGGGGTTCCGGCCGCCACCTCGAAGGATAGTGGCGTCCGCATGAAGATCATCGGGAACGGCGCGCGGCGGTCCGGCCGATCCAGTCCACGGCCGCGGCGGACGCCGCGCCGGGTTCGGTGTCGGGCCCGGTGTCGCCCCATTCGACGGCCGCGTCCACGTCGTCGCCGAGGCCGTCCAGGCCCACCGCGAGGTTGCCGACGACGGTGATCGGGACGTCGCCGCCGTCCGTGCCCGCCCGCAGCCACCAGTGCTTGGCCCGGTCCGGGTTCCGCTGCCGGACGAAGTCCATGGCGTTCCGGAGCGGGGTCTCGCGTTTCGGGTCGGCCGCCACGTCCGCGGCCTTGCGCTTGCCCGCGTGGTCGAGGAAGTCGTCGAAGCTGAAGGAGACGCGGCCGTGCATCCAGCCGATCCAGGGATTGCGCTTCAGGTACAGGGCCCGGTCGTCCTCGGGGAGCTTCTTCAGGTACCTGGCGCCCGACGGCTCGATGTACCTGGTGAGCACGAGCTTGCGGTCGAAGTCCAGATCGGCCTTGTCGAGCCCGGTGACCGGCGAGGAGGCGGCGACGGCGTAGACGAGGTCGGTGGCCGGGGCCGCGCCGAGCCTGCCCAGGTCGTCGTCGTACTGCCCGCGCCCGGCGGACGCCCCGAGCAGCGCCGCCAGCCCGCCGCCCGCGCCGTCTCCGACGGCGACGATCCGGTCCACGTCCCCGGGCAGCCTGCCCTGGTTGTGGCGGACGTACCGGACGGCGGCCTTCAGGTCCACGATCCCGTTCCAGCCCGTGTCCCGCACTCCCGCGGTCACCACGACGAACCCGGCGGCGAGCGCGGCGCGGTTCTCGGTGACCGAGGTGACCCCGCTGCCCGTGTTGTCCACCATGATCGGCGCCTGGCCGGAGTCGACGGGCCTCCCGTCGATCTCCACCGGCACCCGCACGCTCAGGGTCTGCCGCCTCTTGTCCGCCGGACGGGCCGCATACGAGAGCCCCGAGTAGAGCCGGTAGCGGACCTTCTTCCGGACGCTCCCGGCCTTCGAGGCGTCCTTCACCGAAGCGTCCTTGACCGTGAACCCGCCGCTCCTGAACGCGAGGGGGTCCGCCGCGTTCCCGTCGCCGCACCCCGCGAGCCCTCCGGCCCCCACCGCCAGCACGATGCCGAGAAGCGCGCGACGAGCCATCACAGCCTTGCTCCTTCCCAAACCGGCCGCCATCTCACACCTCTCTCCCCACACCGCTCGCAAAGACGCGCCCGCAGGCATGCGGAAAACGGAGGCGTTGCGTAGAACGTGGAAGGCCCGCCTGCCGCAGGAGCGGCGGGCGGGCCAGAGGCGGCCGGTGGGCCGGCGGGAGACCCCGCGGCCCGGCAGCGGCCCGGCAGGCGAGCGGCTACTTGGCGGCGGAGACCGACTCGAAGAGCGCTTCCCAGGAGTCGGCGATCGGCTCGGGGCCGTACTCGGCGGCCTTCTTGAGGGCGGCCTGGGACAGGTCGCGGCGCAGGTCCTCGTCCTCGATGAGGCGGACGATGCCCTCGGCGAGGGCCTGGACGTCGCGTTCGGGCACCAGCAGGCCGTCCACGCCGTCGGTGACCAGCTCGCGCGGCCCGACCGGGCAGGCGAAGCTGACCACCGGGACCGCGCAGTTCATGGCCTCCAGGAGGACCATGCCGAAGCCCTCCGACTTGGAGCTCATCGCGAAGACCGAGCCCTTGGCGAGCTCTTCGTCCAGGCGCTGCGTGGAGCCCATGAGGAAGACGTGGTTGTACAGGTGCCTGCTGAGGATGAGCTTGCGCAGCTTGGCCTCGTCCGGGCCGTCGCCGTGGATCCGCAGCGTCCAGTCGGGGTGGGTCTCGACGACCTTCTCGAACGCCTCGATCAGCATGTCGAAGCCCTTGTTGCCGTCCAGCCGCCCGGCGCTGACGACCTGCGTCCGGGAGAGGTCGGAGTGCGGGGCGTCCAGGGTGTGCAGGGCGTTCGGGATGCGCTCGACCCGCAGCTCGGGGAACTCGGCGGAGTAGGCGACGCGGTCGCTCTCGGTCAGCGTGACCAGGGCGTCCATCTGCGTCAGCATGCCGTGGTACGCCTTGCGCCACTCGGCGTTGTGGTAGTCGAAGTTGGTGTGCTCCTGGACGATCCGCACCAGCGAGGGGTCGGTGTACCGCTCGACGAACAGGTCGATGGACGGCTTGGTCGTGACGACGATCCGGTCCTCGATGGTGGGCAGGTAGCGGATCAGCGCGTTCAGGCGGCGGCGCTGCTCCGGCTGCGCCGAGACGCCGGCGGGGAACGAGGCGTGCCAGGAGGTGTCCTCGGCGCCGTCGAAGGCGTCCCAGTCGAGGTGCTCGCCGGTCCGGCTGTCGATCATGGGGATGACCCGGACCCGCTCGTCCAGCGGGAACGGCGTGTCCTCGTGGTAGCGCATCAGCGAGACGATCTCGACGTCGTGGCCCCGCTCGACCATGCGGTTCGCCTGGTTGATCACCGTGCGGACGGTGCCGCCGATCCCGTAGGCGTTGAAGAGAATGTAGGTCAGCTTCATCCGGAGCCTCTTCACTCGCCGGAGCCGCGCCGGGCGCAGCGGACGGACAGGTGGTCGCCGTCGGTGTAGTACGGCAGGACGGCGACGCCGGCCTCGGTCTGCTCCGGGAAGTTGACGATCTTCTTCTTGCCGGGCATGTCGTCGTGGTGCCGGCCGACCCGCAGCGCCAGCCTGCGGCCGCCGCGCGCCGACACCAGGTGCAGGTCCCAGTGCTCGCGGGGCAGCGCGTCGCGGACGGCCAGGTCGCGGACGCTGACGACGACCTCGAAGTGCGCGCCGTCGGTGGCGACGGGGAAGTACAGCCGGGGCGGGGTGCGCTCGGCGGACCGGGTCACGCTCCGCTTGAGCCGGTTCACGATCCGCTCGGTCACCTTCGGCGCGGGGGCCTTGCGGCGCTCGCGGGAGGTGAGCCGCAGCGTCCAGGGCTCGTCCACGGGCGCCTCGTCCGGCACCCCGCCGGAGACGATCGTGCCGAGGATGCGGATGTGGCCGTCACGCGGCCAGACCTGGCCGATCTCCGCGTGGGATTCGGCTCCCACGCCGGTCTCCGCAACCATCCTCACCCTTTCGTCGGCCGTCGGACTCGAAGTATCACAGATCGCGAGAAGTGCTCGAAACCGCTTCCGGGAACCCGCCGGGGGCCGCGCCGGAAGCGGCGGACGGCCTGGCCGGAGGCCGGACGAGACGGTCCGCGGCAGCCGGGGCGGGCCGCGGACGCGGCACGACGCGCGCTCTGAGGGCCGTCACCCGGGACGGCTGGTCCGACCGGGCCGCCCCGACTAACGATCATCCTTCCCGTCGGTGAGACGTCCACCCGTCGACGAAAGTTCCGCATCCGCTGAACGGATGCCGAAAACGAGGTCGACCCAGGCGTCCTCGACGACCCGGAGCCCGTAGGAGGCGCGCACCTGGGCGCGGGCGACCTCCCGTTCGCCCTCCCAGCGGCCCTCGGCGACGGACGCGGCGATCGCGGCGGCCATGTCCCCGGGCGTGGCGTGGATCCAGCGGGTGTCGTAGACCGTCTCCGCGCCCGGCCACGGCAGCAGCGCGGGGACGGCCCCGGAGGCCATGCCCTCGGCGGGCGCGAGGTGGAAGCTCTCGTCGTCGCTGGTGGACAGGACGAAGCCGATCCGGCGCAGCCACGCGGGGACGTCGCGCCCGTAGGCGTCGAACACGACACCGCCCGCAAGCGCTCTGGACCGCCGGACGCGCCGGAACACCTGCTCGTAGTGCTCGCGCTCCTCGGGGCGCTCCCAGATCCACCAGTACTCCCAGGGGAGCTTGGATTTCACGAAGAGCGTGTAACGCGGGTCGTCGCGGCGCAGTTCCTCCAGAACGTCCAAGGCGAGGTCGAAACGCTTGCGGGACGGCGCGATCCCGATGATTCCGAGGTGGTGCTGCGCCCCGGGCAGCTTCACGCGGTCGAACTGCTCGTCGTCCACCCAGTTGGGGATGACCTGGACCTTGTCCTCAGGCCATCCGGTCGCCTCCAGCGTCAGGGAGGCGTAGTGGGGGCTCACGCAGATGACCTTGTCCACGGCGTCGATGTCGAGCTTCATGGGCCAGCCCGAGTAGAGCTCGAAGCGGTGCAGCCGGACGAGCAGTTTCTGGCCGGGCTGCTTGTTGCGCGCGTACCAGAGGGCGTTGGGGCCGCACCACTCGCAGATGACGACGTCCGCCCACTGGACGAGTTCGAGACTCCGTTCCGGGTCGTGCGTCTTCAGCGCGGGCCACTTGTCGAGGCGGACCTCCATGTCGGGACGGTCCCGCAGGTGGTCCAGCAGTTTGGTGAAGAATTTGAGGTCATGGCCCGCCACGACGACCTTCAGCTTGCCCTCGCGCCGTGGCGCGGGGAACGTCGTGGCCAGGTAGCCGCGCATCCGGTGGACGGCCGCTTCCAGGCTGTAGTCGGCGGCAGCGGCCCGGCACCGCTCGGCGGCCAGTTCGTAGAGCTCGGGGTTCTTGCCTATGAGCGTGAGCGCGTCGACGACATCGCTCTCGGACGAGGCGAACAGCGGGTAGTCGGCCCCGAACAGCCGCTCGTGCATGGGATTGCGGTTGAGCACCACCGGGACGCCCAGCGCACCGCTCTCCAGCACCTTCGTGGACAGCTCCAGGCTGGTGTCCATGGAGATGTCGCGCCAAGACAGGGCGACGTCGCCGCTCGCCGTCAGCCGCATGGCCTCGGCACGCGGATGCCCGCCGTGCCAGACGACGCCGTCCCCGCTCTCCAGGGCCGCCTTCATCGGCGCGGCGAACCCCTCCTCATGGTGGATCTTGTCGCCGACCATGTGCAGCTCGGCGTCCACACCCCGCGCGCGCAGGAGGGCGGGCAGGCGCGTCATCTCCAGCGTGTTCCAGCGCGGTGCGAACTTGCCCGTGTAGACGAGCCTGAGCATCCCGTCCGGAGCGCCCGCCGCGCGCGGCTCCAGGCCGTCCGGCAGGACCACGACCGGCGGGAACGGCACGCTCTTGCCCGCCGTCGCCGGAACCGCCGCCTCCAGGAAGCCGCGCAGCTCCTCGGTCTGGCAGAGCAGCAGGCGGGACGCGTCGGCGATGCGGCGCAGGTCCCCCTTGGACTTGCCGTCGAACTCGGCCGCCGACTGCGGGACGTCGGTCAGGTACGTCCACAGCCGGCCCCTGAGCGGACCGGCGGCGAGCTGCCCGGCGAGCGCGCGCCCGCGCACGACGGCCAGGTCGAACGGCCGCCGCGCGTCGATCCCGGCGAGGACGGCGGCGGCCTCGGCGGGACGCATCGGCCCCTCGCCGTCTCCAGTCCGGAGCGGATCAACGACCTCGTCGAGGCCGGCGTCGACGTCGCCAGGCTCAAC